>NZ_JBHUPT010000081.1:0-351 GCF_049056525.1 Leisingera coralii
CCCCTCCAGCGGCGGCGGCAGCTCCGGCTTCGGCGGCGTCTTCGACCCCGGCAACCTCTCGGGCGGCAGCGAAGACGGCGCAGAGACGGAGCAGGACCCGCAGGGCAATTCCTCCGGCTTCGGCAACGTCTTCGACCCAAACGCCCTGACCGGCGGCAGCGACGGCAGCGGCTCAGGCAACTGACAGCAAAGCCAAAACGCGAAAAGGCGGCCAAAAGGCCGCCTTTTTTGCCGGGGGATCCGGCCGGATCAGAACAGGAAACTGCCGTGAGTGTCCGGCAGATCTTCCTTGGCCGGGGTTTCCAGGTAGTTCCGCACCGTTGGATCGATCCGCGGGCTGCGCACCGGGTG
>NZ_JBHUPT010000082.1:0-53383 GCF_049056525.1 Leisingera coralii
CGGCAGCGGCTCAGGCAACTGACAGCAAAGCCAAAACGCGAAAAGGCGGCCAAAAGGCCGCCTTTTTTGCCGGGGGATCCGGCCGGATCAGAACAGGAAACTGCCGTGAGTGTCCGGCAGATCTTCCTTGGCCGGGGTTTCCAGGTAGTTCCGCACCGTTGGATCGATCCGCGGGCTGCGCACCGGGTGGACGCCGCAGGCGGCGATCGCCTCGCGCGCCGAGACCCGCTCGTCCAGCCGTTTCCAGATCGTCCGCGCCGCATAGGGGCGGGGAAAGGGCCGCCAGGCTACACCCATGGTCATGCCGCGCAGGTATTTCAGCTGCTGGCGGTGGGCGGAAAAAAGGATGGTCTGCGCCACGCTGCCCTCATGGGCAAGCTCATGCTCGGTGATGAACAGCCGGTTTCCGCGCAGTGTCACCAGCCCTTGATAGCGCGAGATCTGCCGGATGCTCTGCTCCGGGTCATTGGCGATTTCCAGGTTGCGGGACAGGATCAGCCCGTCCTTTTCGATGAACCGGGTCAGCGCGCAGAAGATCCCCTCGCCCCAGGAGGGGGTGTGGAAATAGGCGTGGTAGAAGCCGAGGTAGCGTTTCAGATTGCGCTGCTGGCCGCGGAAGGGGGCGAGGAATTGCTCGCCCGGGCCATGCTGGGCTGGGCCAGCCGCTTCGGCCAGGCGGGTTTCGAACTCTGCATTGTCGTCAAACAGCTGCGATTCCGGAATCGCGAAGTAGCGCGAGATCCTGCGCAAGTTGTGCGCGGAGGGCAGGCTGCTGCCATTGAGGTAGCGGTTGAATTGCTGGCGGTTGAGTCCGATCTCGCGGCAGATCTGCGCAATGCTGCCATGCTCGGCGCAGAGCGAGCGCAGGTTTTCTGAAAAATTACCGGACAAGGGTCAAAATCCTTCGCGTTTTGACGCGGGTACGGGTCACTACGCGTCAGTTCGCGCATGTTTGCACAGTTTTGAATCCGGCGAAACCGGCGTTTCTGGGAGCAAGCTGCAGGAGTTCGGCGAACCGCAGGCCGGGAGGATTTGAGGGTGCGGGCGCCAATGGGAGCGGCGGAAGGGGAGGCCCCGTTTTGCGGGTTTTCCGGATCTGATCCAAGGGAGGAAACAATGAGGATCGAATGGACCAAGGCGCCGGTGGGGCGGCGCAAATTCCTGAAAGGCGCCACCGCGCTGGGGGCGGCCGCCGTCCTGCCGTTGGGCCTGGGCAGCCGCGCCATGGCGGCCGGGGATGGGACCTTGCGGGTGCGCTCCTATGGAGATCTGCAAAGCATCGACCCGGCCTATTCCAAAGGGGTGATCGACGAGGAGATCCATGCCGCGATCTACAACAAGCTGATCCAGTACAAGCCGGGCCGCGAATGGGACTGGCAGATGGACGCTGCCGCGATGATCGAGCAGGCCGATGACACCCACATCAAGTTTGCGCTGCGCGATGACATCGGGTTTACGGGCGGCTTTGGCGCGATGACTGCCGAAGACGTGAAATACAGTTTTGAACGGATCGTGGCAGAGCAGACCGAGAGCCCGAACAAACCCGACATGGGGCCGCTGAGCCACGTCGAGGTGACCGGCGAGCGCGAAGGCACCATCGTGCTGAAAGAACCCTTTGCGCCGCTGTGGAGCATCGCGCTGCCCTATATCACCGGCAACATCGTGTCGAAAAAGGCCTGGGAAGCCGCGGGCGGCAAGGCAACCACCGATCCGCTGGCGGAATCCGGGCCTTACCTGCGCGACAGCTGGTCGCCCAAGGAAAAGACCGTGCTCAAGCGCAACCCGGACTGGAAGGGCGAGGCGCCGGCATGGGACACCATCGAGATCCTGCCGATTGACGACGAAAACACCGCCGAGATAGCATTCGAGGCTGGCGAGCTGGACTTTACCCGTGTGTCGCTGGGCTCGGTGGAGCGCTACCGTGCGGGAGTCCCGAACGGCGGCACGCTGCTTGAGTACCCGTCGCTTTACTATGCCTGGCTGGGCATGAACCTGGATCACCCCAAGCTGCAGAACAAGAAGCTGCGTCAGGCAATCCAGCACGCCATCGACGTGCCCTCGGTCCTGGAAGCGGCTTATTTCGGCGCCGTGGAGCCCTCCACCGGCATCATCGCGCCGGGCCTCGCGGGCAACCGTCCGCAGTCGCTGGTGCCGCCGCAGGCGGACTTCGGGAAGGCGGCTGCGCTGCTGGCGGAATCGGGAGAGACCAACGTCACCCTGAAACTCGACACGCTGAACAAGACCACCTTCACCACGGCCGCCCAAGTGATCCAGGCTACCTTGGCGCAGATCGGGATTACAGTTGAAGTTAACGTGCTGGAATCCGGGGCCTTCTGGGCCAGTGCGGATAACGAGGACCTGCAGCTGGTGCTGAACCGTTACTCGATGACTCCGGACCCGTATTACGCGACCTCCTGGTTCACCACCGAGCAAGTCGGCCACTGGAACTGGGAACGTTTCAGCAATGAGGAGTTCGACCAGATCCATGCCTCTGCCTATCAGCTGACCGATCAGGCAAAGCGGGCCGAGATGTACCAGCGCGCGCAGGACCTGATGGAGGAAAGCGGCGCCTACCGCTTCCTGACCCATGAGGCGACGCCGGTGATCCATTCGGCGGGCGTGGTGCCGGCGCTGCGGCCCGACGGGCTGGCGCTGCTGCGCTACTTCGGCAAGGCCTGACACTCCCCTCAGGCCCGGTCCTCCCCCCGGGCCTGACCTGGCACGGCTGCAGTTTGCGGCGCGGCCGTGCCGTTTTCATCCGCACAGCGAAGATAAGGGAGCCATGCGGCCATGTTACTTTATGCAACCCGGCGGTTCGGGCTGGCATTGCTGATCCTGATCGTGGCGGTCACCGCCATGTTCCTGATGATCCGCGCCGTGCCCGGCGATCCGGTCCAGATCATGCTGGGTCCGCGTGCCACGCCAGAGCTGCAGGCGCGGCTGACGGCGGAACTGGCACTGGACCAGCCCATCTGGAAACAGCTTCTCATTTTCTACGGCAACCTGTTGCAGGGGGACTTGGGGATAGACGTGTTCTCGGGCCGCTCGGTGACTGAGATCGTGTTTCAGCAGTTGCCGCATACCCTGTGGCTGATCCTGGGCTCGATCACCTGGTCCGCGACGCTGGGTATCGCTCTGGGGGCCTATGCCGCCGCGCACCCCAACACGCTGATTGACCGCATCACCGCTGCGATTTCCGTAAGCTTCGTGGCCGCGCCTGCCTTTGTGGTCGCGCTGCTGTCGCTGCTGATCTTTGCAGTGCATTTGCAATGGTTCCCGGCCATCGGCGCCGGCGAGGGTTTCTGGGGCCGTCTTAACCACCTGGTGCTGCCTGCATTCGCCATCGGTCTCAGCTGGGTGGGGTATATTGCCCGGCTGGTGCGCGCCTCGATGCTGGAGGTGATGGGCGAGAGCCACATCCGCACCGCCCGTGCCTTTGGCATCAGCGAGCGCCGGGTGGTGATGGTCTATGCGCTGCGCATCGCCATTTTGCCGGTGGTCACAGTGATCGGCGTCGGTATGGGCTTTCTACTGTCTTCCGCTGTCTTTGCCGAAATCGTCTTTGCCCGCCCCGGCCTGGGCAAGCTGGTGATCGACAGCATCACCACCCGCAACTACCCGATCGTGATGGGATCGGTGCTGATCTCAACCGGCCTGTTCGTGGTCTCCACCGCGCTGGCCGACCTGATCAACGCCTGGCTCGACCCCCGCGCCCGCACGGCGACCTGAGGAGGCTGCAATGTCTGACGTACAATCCGGAACACAGCCGGCATCCCCGCCCGGCCGCTCTGCCAAACCCCGGTCTGAGCTGGGCCAGATCCTCCACGGCGTCGCCCGCGACCCGCTGGGGCTGATGGGGCTGATCATCGTCGGCACCATCGTGTTCTGCGCCATCTTCGCCTATTGGATCGTGCCCTTCGATCCCGTTGGCATGAACATCAAGGACCGCCTGCAGGGACCGTCATGGACCCATCTTCTGGGCACCGACCAGCTGGGCCGCGATACGTTTTCCCGCGTGATTGCGGGCGGCCAGGTGGCGCTGCAGGTCGCGTTGCCGGCTGTCTTCGGCGCCATGGCCATCGGTTTGACGCTGGGCATGATCGCGGGCTACGGGCCGAAGTGGCTCGACAACCTGCTAATGCTGCTCTTTGACACCATCCGTTCCTTCCCGACCGTGATGTTCGCGCTGGCCGTGGTCGCGCTGGTGGGGCCAAGCCTGCAGACCGTGGTGTTTGTGGTCATGGCCACCTCGATTCCTACCTATGGCCGGGTGGCGCGGACCCAGACGCTGACCTTGCGCAATTCAGAGTTCATTCTGGCCGAACGCTCCATGGGCGCCAGCATGACCCGCATTCTGGGCGTGCACATGCTGCCCAATATCGTTGGCGTGCTGGCCGTGCTGGCAGCGATGGACATCCCCACCGTGATCGCGCTGGAGGCCGGGCTGTCCTTCCTGGGCCTCGGGGTGAAGCCACCGACGCCCAGCTGGGGCGCACTGCTGAAAGACGGCTACTCGCTGATCCGCCAGACCCCCTGGCTGGTGGTGGGCGGCGGGCTGCCGATCATCCTGGCAACCCTTGGCTTCACCTTCCTGGGCGAAAGCCTGCGTGACGTGGTTGACCCGAAACTGAGGAAACAGCGATGACCGATACGCTTCTGGAAATCGACCGCCTCAGCGTCGATTACGAGACCGCCCGCGGCGACCTGAAAGCCTTGCGAGACATCAGCTTTGATGTGCGCAAAGGCGAGATTGTCGGTATCGTCGGCGAAAGCGGCTGCGGCAAGTCCACCCTGATTTCCTCGATCCTGCGGCTGACAGCGCCCAACACGCGCTTCCGCCAGGGCGAGGTGCGGTTCAAGGGGCAGGACCTGCTGCAGCTGCCTGAACGCAAGATGCGTGATCTGCGCGGCGCCGATATCTCCATCGTGTTTCAGGACCCGATGCAGACACATAACCCAGTCTTGTCCATCGGCCAGCAGATGCTGGATATTCAGCACCGCTCGAAAGCATCCAAGGCTGAGAAACGGGCCCGCGCGGCACAGATGCTCGGCGCTGTTGGCATTCCGGACCCCGAGGCGCGGCTGGACCAGTTCCCTCATGAGTTTTCCGGCGGCATGCGGCAGCGGATTGCCATCGCCATGGCGCTGATGTCGGAACCGGACCTTCTGATTGCGGATGAGCCAACCACGGCGCTGGATGCTACGCTGGAGGTGCAGATCATCGAGCGCCTGCAGGAGCTGCAGCAGGAATTCAACTGCGCCATCCTGTTCATTTCGCACCATCTGGGAGTGATCGCAGAGCTCTGCGACCGGGTGGTGGTGATGTATGCGGGCGCCGTCGTCGAAAGCGGTGACGTGCGCGAGATCTTCCACGACCCCAAACACCCCTACACCCGCCGCCTGATCGACTGCGACCCGGGCCACATCAAGGAGCGCGCCCGCGTCCTGCCAACGATCCCCGGCGAGGTGCCGGATCTAGCCAACCTGCCCGGCGGCTGCATCTTTCGCGACCGCTGCGACCAGGCAATGCCGCGCTGCGCGTCGCATGTGCCGCCGCTAACACGGCTGAAAGATGGCCGCCAAGCCGCCTGCTGGCTGAACCACAAGGAGGCCGCAGAATGAGCCTGCTGAATGTGAAAGACCTGAGGACCAGCTACGGGCCGGTCAACGTGCTGGCCGGTGTCAGCTTCACCGTGGAGCCGGGCGAGACCTATGCGCTGGTGGGCGAAAGCGGCTCTGGCAAGACCACGGTGATCCGCGCGATTGCCGGGCTGGCGCCTGCCCAGGAAGGTTCGGTAAAATTCGAGGGCCGGGAAATCCGCGGCGCCTCGGAACGCGAGCTGCGTCCCCTGCGCAAGGACATTGCGATGATGTTCCAGGACCCGGTCGGCTCGCTGTCGCCGCGGCTCACGATCCGCAGCCTGATCACCGAACCTTACCGCATCCAGGGCATGAAGGACCGCGATCTGGACGCCGAGGCCAAGCGCCTGCTGGAGATGGTGAACCTGCCTGCGCATTTTGCAGACCGCTACCCGTACCAGCTGTCAGGCGGGCAAGCGCGGCGGGTGGGCGTCGCTCGCGCTCTGGCGCTGGAGCCAAAGCTGATCCTGGCGGATGAGCCGACGGCTGGCCTCGATGTGTCTGTGCAGGGGGAGCTGCTGAACCTGATGAACGACCTGCGCGAACGGCTGGGGCTGGCGATGGTGATCATCACCCACAACCTCAACGTCGTGCGCCACGTCGCAGACCGGATGGGTATCATGTACCTGGGCCGCCTGGTCGAGGAGGGCGCGACGGAGGCCATCTTCAAGGAGCCGCGGCATCCCTATACCCGGTGCCTGCTGTCCGCGAACCCGGAGCCCGACCCCGATGCCCGGCTGGAGCGCATCGCCCTGAAAGGCGAGCCGCCCAGCCTGCTGCGCCGCCCCAAGGGCTGCGAGTTCCGCGAGCGCTGTCCCTTCGCGCAGGAGGTCTGCAGTCAAACCCCGCTATGGGAGGTCGAAAACGGCCGCGGGTTGCGCTGCCTGGCACCCTTGGGCTGAGGCCCTCCGCTCAAAACCCCACAACATCTGAAAGACCATGACCAGCACATTGTATTTCAACGGCGCTGTCCTGACGATGGACGCGGCCAATTCCTGCGCCCAGGCGGTGCTGACCGAAGGCGGGACCATCCGCGCCGTTGGCGCCGAGGCGGACCTGCGCACGCAGATGCCTGCGGGCGCACGGGAGGTGGATTTGCAGGGCCAGACCCTTATCCCCGCCTTCATCGACCCGCACGGGCATTTCCCCGATCCCGGCTTCATCCGGCTGTTCCGGGTCAACCTGGCCTCCGCCCCCAGCGGCGACTGCCCCGACATCCCAACCGCGCTGGACCGGCTGCGGGCCAAGGCGGCGGAGACGCCCGCCGGGGAATGGGTGATGGGGGTGCTGTTCGACAATACCGCCATTGCCGAGGGCAGGATGCCCACCCGTGCCGAGCTGGACAGCGTTTCCACCGAGCACCCGATCTGGGTGATCCATGCCTCGGGCCACAACGGTGCGGCGAACTCACTGGGGCTGGAGCGCCATGGCGTGAACCGCGACACGCCGGATCCCTTGGGCGGGCGCTTTGGCCGCGATCCGGAGACCGGTGCGCTGACCGGGTTGATAGAGGGCCTGTCGGCAATGAGAGAGATGGGGAACACCGATTTTCTGATCGACCGCGAACGGTTCTGGGCCGGGTTCAAAAGCTGCAGGGACGAATACCTGGCGCATGGTGTCACCTACGCTCAAAACGCCTGGGCCACACGGGATATGCTGGAGCATTTTGCCTCTCTGCCCGCGGAGCAGGACCCGGGCTATGACCTGATGCTGCTGCCCATCGGCGAGCTGGAACCGGCGCTGTCCAGCGGACCCGATGCGCTGGATTGGCCCGGCAACCCGCATTTCACTCTTGGCCCGCGCAAGCTGTTCACCGACGGAGCCTTTCAGTTGCAGACCGCCTTGCTCAGCGCACCCTACTACAAACCCGTGGACCCGGCGCACCCTTGCGGGATGCCTTATGCGGATACCGCCGAACACCGGGCGGAAGTGAAGAAGCTGCATGACCTGGGCTATCAGATTCATTGCCATTGCAACGGCGATGCCGGCGCGCAGATGTTCATCGACGCGGTGGCGGCGGCGCTGGAGGCCAACCCGCGCGCCGATCACCGCCATACGATCATCCACGGCCAAGCCTTGCGCGATGACCAGCTGCAGCAGATGGCAGCGCTGGGGATGACCGTCAGTTTCTTTCCGGCGCATGTGCATTTCTGGGGCGACCGCCATTACGACACCTTCCTGGGGCCGGAACGGGCCGAGCGGATCTCCCCCTGCGCCTCTGCTGAGCGCTATGGCGTGCGCTACACCATCCACAACGACGCCTCGGTGACGCCGACCCGGCCCATCCACCTGGCCCATTGCGCAGTGAACCGGCTGACCGCCAGCGGGCGGCGGCTGGGAGAGGACCAGCGGGTCAGCGCGCTGGCGGCCCTCAGGGCGCAAACCATCGACGCCGCCTGGCAGGTGTTTCAGGAGGATACCCGAGGCTCCATCGAACCCGGCAAGCTGGCGGACTTTGCGGTGCTGAACCGCAACCCGCTGGAAAACCCGGATGCCATCGAAACCACCAAGGTGACTCAAACCATTCGCCGCGGGCGGACCGTTTGGGCGCAGGAGCATACGTGATGCAGGCCAAACCGCGGATCGCCATTGCGGGCTTTCAGCATGAAACCAACTGCTTTGGCACCACCAAGGCCGGGCTGGCGGAGTTCGAGATGGCCGATTCCTGGCCCGCCATGCTGCACGGGGTTGAGGTGGTCCGCGAGACCCGCGGCATGAACCTGCCCATCGCCGGGTTTGCCAAGGCGGCGGAGGATGCCGGGATGGAACTGGTGCCCGTCCTGTGGTGCGCGGCAGAACCCTCGGCACATGTGACGGACGAGGCGTTTGACACCATCTGCGGCAAGATCCTGGACGGGCTGCGATCGGCTGGGCCGCTGGACGGCATCTACCTCGACCTGCATGGTGCCATGGTGACCGAAACCTTTGCCGACGGTGAGGGCGAGATCCTGCGCCGGGTGCGGGCGGAGGCGGGTCCCGGCCTGACAATCGTGGTCAGCCTGGATCTGCACGCCAATATCTCGGCGGCGTCGGTGGAGCTGGCGGATTACATCGCGGTTTTCCGGACCTATCCGCATCTGGACATGGGCGGCACCGGCGCGCGTTGCCTGCCGGTGCTGCGGCGGCTGCTGGCGGGCGAAAAGCTGCATAAGGCCTTCCGGCAGATGGACTATCTGATTCCGCTGCACGCCCAGTACACCGGCGCGGCGCCGGGCGCGGAGCTCTATGCCGCGCTGCCGCCGCTGGAGGGAACCGGCGTACTGGCTGACATTGCGCTTGGCTTCACCGCAGCGGATTTTCCGGACACGCGGCCCTCTTGCGTAACCTATGGCACCACGGCTGAGGCGGCGGGGCGGGCGGCAGACCAGATCGCAACCCTATTCGCCGCACTGGAGGCGCAGTCGGACCACCCGATGCTGTCCCCGCAACAGGCGGCGGCGATTGCCTGCCAGCCACGGGCGGGCAAGCCTTTGGTGCTGGCGGACGTTCAGGACAATCCGGGCGCTGGCGGCACCTCCGACACCACCGGATTGCTGGCGGCATTGGCTGCGGCCGGGGCGCAAGGTGTCTTGATGGGGCTGTTCCATGACCCCCAGGCCGCAGCAGCCGCGCACGAGGCAGGGGAGGGCGGTATTTTCCGCGCAGCCCTTGGCGGACGTTCAGGTGTGGCAGGCGACCAGCCGTTTGACGCTGAATTTCAAGTGGTTGCACTTGGCGACGGCACCTGCCGGTATACCGGCGGGATGTATGGCGGCGGTGTTGCGACGCTGGGTCCCACGGCCGCGCTGCGGCTGCATGGGACGGAGGCGGATATCACCCTGGTTGTGACCAGCATTCGCAACCAATGCCTGGACCTCGCGCATTTCACCCACATCGGGCTGCAGATTGAGGCCTACAGCACCATCTGCGTGAAAAGCACCGCCCATTTCCGCGCCGATTTCGAGCCCATTGCCAGCGCCGTTCACGCGGTTGCTGCCCCCGGCGTGTTTCCCTGTGATCTGAAACAGGTGCCTTACAAGAACCTGCATCCCGCCGTCAGGACCGTTCCGGCCAAGAGCTGATACACATATAGCAAGCGGCCAAGGGGCGGCCGCTTGCGGACAGGGTCAGCCGTCCTCGCCGTTCTGGTAGGGCACCACCAGCGTCGGGATCTGCGAACGGCGCAGGACGCGCTTGGCCACGGTGCCCAGGAAAGTGTGGGAAAACCCGTGGTCATGGGCGCCCAGCACGATTAAGTCGCAGCCCAGCTCGACTGAGCGGCGCAGGATCACCTCCGCCGGGTGGCCGTCGGTCACCTCCACCGAGGTGACCTGATCGCGGATCCTGGCGTCATCGCCTTCGAAAGCCGCCCAGAACCGGGCCTGGCGCTCAGCCAGCACCTGCTTGACCATCTCGTGCCGCCGCTTGGCCGCAGTCTTGCGGGTCTCGTCGTTCAGCACGAACATCTCGAATGTGATGCGCGCATCCTCGGAGATCGGCTCATTCACATGCAGCACGTGAATTTCCGCACCCGTCGCCTGCGCCAGACTGGCCGCATGGCGCAGCGCCAGGGTGGAGTTGTGCGACAGGTCGGTGGCAAACAGGATGCTGGTGATCATCGGTTTCATATTTGATCCTTTCCCATCAGTAGCCAAACAGCCGCGGCAGCCACAGCGAGATTTCCGGGAAGAAGGCGATGATGAAGATCGCGATCGTGTTCACCGCCGCAAAGGGCAGCGCGCGCAGCGAGATCTGTTCGATCGAGATGTTCGAGATGCCCGAGGCGATGAACAGGTTCTCCCCCAAGGGTGGCGTCTGGAAACCGATGCCCAGGGTGCAGACCATCACCACCCCGAAGTGGATCGGGTCGATACCCACGGAATAGGCCACAGGCAGCATCACCGGAACCAGGATCAGGATTGTTGCAAGCGTCTCCATGAACATGCCGACAAACAGCAGGAAGAAGATGATCAGCGCCCAGATCACATAGAGATTCTGAGTGAAGCTCAGCATCGACTCCGCAATCAGCGCCGGGATCTGGTTTTCCACCAGCAAGCGGCCAAACACGGTGGCGGTGAACAGGATCAAGAGGACGCGGCCCGTCAGCCAGGTCGTGGCCTCCAGCGATTGGAACAGCGACGACCAGGTCAGTTCACGGTAGATGAACACACCGATGACAAGAGTATAGAAGATTGCAACGATTGCGGCCTCTGTCGGGGTGAAGAAGCCGGTGTAGATGCCGCCCAGGATCACCAGCGGCGCCATCAGCGACCAGAACCCGCGGTACATCTCGCACATTACATTGCGAACAGACCAGCCGTCGGCCGAGCCCTTGTAGCCGCGTTTCTTGGACATCAGGAAGTTCATGATCAGCAGGCTGGTGGCGATCAGGAAGGCCGGGACAAAACCCGCGATGAACAGTTTCGAGATCGAGACCGACTGGAAGGTTCCGTATTTTTCCACCGCTTCCGGCGGCGGCGCCATGCCAAGGGCGGCGATCCCGAAGATCACCATAGGAATCGACGGCGGGATAATGATGCCAAGGCCGCCCGAGGAGGCCGTAACGGCAGAGGCATAGCCCTTTTCATAGCCGCGGTTGATCATCGCCGGGATCATCAGCATGCCGACGGCAGCTGTTGTGGCCGGACCGGAGCCGGAAATGGCGCCGAAAAACAGGCAGGCCATCACCGTGGCGGCGGAAATGCCGCCGGTGAAAGGCCCGGCGAGGCTTTCGGCCACGTTGATCAGCCGCTTCGAGATGCCCGCGGCCTCCATCAGCGCGCCGGCCAGAATGAAGGCAGGCAGCGCCATCAGCGGGAAGGAGCCGACAGAGGTAAAGGCGATCTGCACAAATTTGATCGGGTTTTCGTCCAGGTAGAGGAACGACAGCAGCGACGACACCCCCAGCGCAACGGTGATCGGCGCGCCGAGGAGCAGAAGCAGCAGGAATGATCCAAACAGGATCGTGACGATTTCGGTTTCCATTATCCTATCCCTCCCTTGATCACGCGCGGCTTTCCGCGCCAGCGGCGGCCTTGATCTCGTCAAGGTCGATCTGGTCGGGATCGGCGATGTCCTCGCCGCGGATCAGTTTGCGGTAGTTCACCTGCAGGATGCGGATGGTCATCAGCGCGAAGGCGATGGGCAGCACCATGTAGATGTATTTCATCTCGATGCCCAAGGTCTGCGACTTCCAGAACTTGTTCATCTTGTTGAAGACGAAATCGGTGGCCAGCCACAGGAAATAGCAGTTGAAGAACAGCCAGAGCAGGTCGGCAAAGGCCTCAATATATTTGATCCAGCCCGCGGGCAGGAACTTGAACTGGAAGGTGACCCGGTTGTGCGCGCCCTTCAGCGCCGCGTATGAGGCGCCAAAGTAGACAAACCAGACGAACATGTAGACCGAGAGCTCCTCGATCCAGGAAAACGAGTGCCCGAACACCTCGCGCGAGACGATCTGCACAAACAGCAGAATGACAAAGCCGGACAGCAATAGGCGGCAGATATAGCTTTCTATATTGTCCAGGAACTTCCAGAACATGATGGTCTCCTCCCCTGTGCGGAGCAGCGCGGCAGGCGCTGCCCCGTTGTTCTCTTGGAATTGCCGGAGGCTTACTGGACCGGGTCGCGGCCGATGGCGGTCAGCACCGCGTTCAGCTTTTCGACACCGCCGATGGAGTCGTAGAACTGCGGCCAGACGGCGCCGGTGGCCAGTTCGATGAACTCGGCTTCATCGTTTTCGGGGTCAACGATTTCCATGCCCTTGGAGATCAGCTCTTCCTTGATCGCGGCTTCGGAGTCGCGCAGGAACTGGGCCGATTTCAGGGTGGCTTCCTGGCCCGCTTCCAGGATGGTCTGCTGGTCTTCCTCGCTCAGCCCCTGGAACACAGCCTCGGACACGATCAGCGGCTCGATCGAGAAGATGTAGCGCAGGTTGGTGACGTGGTCCTGCACCTCATAGAACTTCATCGCGTTAATGGTCATGTAGGGGTTGTCCTGACCGTCAACCACCTTGGTCTGCAGGCCGGTAAAGGTCTCGGACCAGGCCATCGGGGTCGGGTTGATGCCCCAGGACTTGTAGGTCTCGATCATGATCTCGTTCTTGGGAACGCGGATCACCAGGTCCTGCAGGTCAGCCACCGAGGTGACCGGTTTCTTGGAGTTGGTCAGGCGGCGGAAGCCGGTATAGGTCCAGGCGATGATGCGCACACCGGCATCGCGCAGGGTGTTTTCAGTCAGCTCCTGGCCGATGGGGCCCTGAGTCAGGGTTTCAGCATCTTCCAGCGACAGGATCACATAGGGCAGGGTGAACACGCCCACGGTCGGGGAGAACGGGGTGACGTTGTTGATCGCCAGCAGCGACATGTCCAGGGTGCCGATGGCCGCCTCGTTGACAGTGTCCTGTTCCGAACCCAGCTGACCATTCAGGAACAGGGTCGCTGTGTGCTTGCCGCCGGATTTTTCCTCCAGTGCCTCAACAAAGAACTTTCCGGTGGCTTCCTGCGGGCTGCCCGCGCTGTCGCCAACGGCGATCTTGAAGTTCTTGGCGGACACCGCACCGGCGGTCAGCATCGCGGCGGCAGAAACGGCTGCGGTCAGCGTGCAGACCTTCTTGAGAAATGACATAACTTCCTCCCGTATTGTCATCTTGGGTCCCAAGGCGCGCGCTGGCCGCCCTCCACAGCGTCATTGCCAGTCCGATCCGTCCTTGGTCTGCGGGAAGCTACATTGCGTTTCATGTTTCTAGAATGTAAACTTTTGAAAGCAAAGTTTCACATATATCGAACCTAGGAATGAACCGGAAATCGCACGTCAAACATATTGCCGATGCTGACCTGAAACTGCTGCGGGTGTTCAAGGCGGTGGCGGAAAGCGGCGGGCTGGCGGCGGCCGAAACCGAGCTGAACATCGGTAAATCGACGATTTCGAAATACATCGCCGACCTGGAATTGCGGCTGGACCTGAAGCTGTGCAACCGCGGCCCGGCGGGGTTTTCGCTGACCGACGATGGCATCAAGGTGCTGAAATCCGCCGAAGGTCTGCTGACCTCGGTCGCGGATTTCCGTGCCGAGGTGAATGAAATCAAGCAGCAGCTGGCCGGCACCATCCGGATTGCGCTGTTCGACCAATGCGCCTCCAACCCTGAGGCCTTTGTGCCCGGCGGCATCCGAGATTTCAACAAGGCCGCCCCCTCGGTGGAGATCGAACTGTCGCTAGAGCCGCCCAACGTGATCGAGACCAAAGTGATCGGCGGCCAGCTCGACATCGGCATTCTGGCGCTGCACCGTCCCTCGCCGAGCCTCGACTACATGCCGCTATATGGGGAGAACATGTTTCTGTACTGCGGCAAGGGGCATCCGTTCTTTGATTGCGACCACACCAGCCTGGGGCTGACCGATGTGCAAGCGGTGAATTACGCAGGCATCCGGGTGAACTCGCCGAACCTGCACGTGGGCCAGAAGCTGGGCTTCCGCCGCGCCGCCAAGGTTCAGAACGAACAGGCGCTGGCGATCCTGATCATGTCGGGCAGCTATCTGGGCTTCCTGCCGGATCACCTGGCGGCGGGCTTTGTCCGCAACAGGCTGATGAAGAAAGTGCTGCCGGAGGAGATCTTTTACCGCAGCCAGTTCGCCGCGGTCACCCGCAAGCGACCGGCCGTGAACCGTATCACCAAGCTGTTCCTCGACACTTTGGTGGCCGCCCATTCCGGGCAGTCGGCAGAGGCTTAGGACGGCTTACACCCCGTGCAGTTCAACCCAAAACGGGCGGTGGCGATCTTGGGCAGCAAGTGGCGGCGCGCCCCCAGGAACCGGTATTTCGACAGTAGCATCACCCCGAACCGGCGCCCCGGTTTCCAACGCGGCCATCCTTACCGGTGCTGAATGCATTCATGCCGAAAGCCGGGGCACAGCTCCAGTGATAGTCCGGCTGTGTCTCCACCGTCAGCGCAGGCTGGCGGGCTATGCCGCGGTCTGCCGGTGCAGCAAGCGGCTCCAGCCGATGACTTTCAGGCAGGTGAAGCCGGTCAGCCGCCGTTTGTTCGGGCGTGTGGTCTTGTCGTGGAACTCGTCAGCGTCTTGATCACGTGGAGCGCCAGCTCGCGTAGCATCAGTCACGGCTCATCCAGGGCGAAACCAGCCACCGACTTCGGCCATCGATTTCTGTGGTCCGGATTTCTTTCTACTCTTCACTCCGAGACGGTTTAGAAGCGCCAGAGATCCTCCTGTTCGAAAACCCTCAAAACAGTCCCAAAGGCGCTGATCCGGGACATTCAACGGCCTCCAGTTCGGCGTTCCTCTCATATTTGCATAGGTGATGTTCCACGGTGCATGCCACGGCGGGTCAAACCGCACAGGTATTTCTGCCGCCTAAAAAGAGGGCACATCTTGTTACGGCCTGCCAATATCTAGGCATACCTGCCCGTAGCTGGCGCGGATCCCTGCCGGAAACTGGAAAACCCTCGAAGCGACCGGCCCAATTAATCCGGAAACTTCCTGGGAGCCGAACATTACTGCGCCGTCCGTCATAACCAAAAGCCCAGCCTTGCCCCGCGCGATTGCCAGGGCAGAAGTTTCCGTGCATGTGCGGGACGGGTGTTCGAGGCTGAAAACGCTGCATCAATCCGGAGCGCTAAAGCTGCTGTTCCCGCAGGGCCGCCCGGGTGTCGAGGCGGTTGCAGTCAATACAGCTGGCGGCATCACCGGCGGGGACGATTTCCGGCTTGCCGCCACCGCCCTTGCGGATACCGGCTTGACGGTTACCACCCAGGCGGCGGAACGCATCTACCGGGCGCTGCCGGGTCAGACGGCCAGGGTGGAAACCCGGCTCTGCGCCAAGGCCGGCACCAGGCTGAACTGGCTGCCGCAGGAAACCATTCTGTTCAACGGCTGCGCCCTGCACCGCCGTCTGATTGCGGAGCTGGAACCCGGTGCGCAGTTTCTGCTGGTTGAGCCGTTTGTTTTCGGCCGCGCTGCAATGGGCGAAACGCTGACGCATGCGGCGGTCTGCGACCGGATCGAAATCCGGCGCGGCGGCGGCCCCATCTACCTCGACGCCACGGCCCTTTCCGGAGATGCCGCCGCAATGCTGCAGCGGCGCGCAGTTGCAGGCGGCGCCGGTGCCATGGCCTCTGTTGTGCTGGTGGCGCCGGAGGCCGAAGTGCAGCTTGATCCGCTGCGCCGGATGCTGCCGGAGACCGGAGGCGCCTCCTTGCTCGGGCCGGATCTTCTGGTGCTCCACCTGCTTGCCCGGGACGGCTTTGCCCTGCGCCAATGCCTTGTTCCGGTACTGGAGCGGCTGCTGCCCGCGGGGCTGCCGCGCACATGGATGCTTTGAAGAAGGAGGAGCGGATGAACCTGACCCCGCGCGAAAAGGACAAGCTGCTGATCGCAATGGCCGCCGAAGTCGCCCGCAAGCGGCTGGCCCGCGGCGTCAAGCTGAACCACCCGGAAGCGATTGCGCTGATTTCCGACGCGGTGGCCGAGGGCGCCCGCGACGGCCGCACGGTGGCAGAGATGATGGAGGCCGGCGCCCAAGTGGTCCGCCGCGATCAATGCATGGAAGGGGTGCCCGAAATGATCCGCGAAGTGCAGGTCGAGGCCACATTTCCGGATGGTACCAAGCTGGTGACCGTTCACCAGCCTATCCGCTGAACCCCCGCCCGGTCCCTTCCGCCCCGGACCGCCCCAAGACAGGAGAAAGCACGATGCAGCTACTACCCGTTACCGTCGCAGTTACCACCCTTGCGGCGGGTCCCGCCCTCGCTCACGGCGGAGCACACGTTCATCCGCACGGAGCCGGCCTTTGGCTTGGCTTTGCAGTGCTTGCGGCGCTTGCCGCAGGCGCAGTTCTGGCCTGGAGGCGGAAGTGATCCCGGGCGAGCTGTTCCCGGCCGAAGGCACATTGACGCTGAATGCGGGCGCCGAAGCCACCACTCTGATGGTCGCCAATACCGGCGACCGGCCGGTCCAGGTGGGCAGCCATTACCATTTTGCCGAGGCCAATCCGGCGCTGGATTTTGACCGGGAAGCGGCCCGCGGCCGGAGGCTCGACATTGCTGCAGGCACCGCCGTGCGGTTCGAGCCGGGGCAGCGGCGCGAGGTGCAGCTGATCCCAATCCTCGGCAGGCGCCGGGTGTTCGGGTTCAACCAGAAAGTCATGGGAGCACTCTGACATGCCTGTACAGATCCCGCGCAGCGACTATGCGGCCATGTACGGCCCCACCACCGGCGACCGGCTGCGGCTGGCGGACACCGATCTGATCATCGAGGTGGAGCGCGACCTCACCACCTATGGCGAGGAAGTGAAGTTCGGCGGCGGCAAGGTGATCCGCGACGGCATGGGGCAGGCGCAGGCAACCCACGCCGAAGGGGCCGTGGATACCGTCATCACCAACGCGCTGATCCTGGACTGGACCGGCATCTACAAAGCCGACGTGGGCCTTAAGGACGGGCGCATTGCCACCATCGGCAAGGCGGGCAACCCGGACACCCAGCCGGGTGTTGGTATCATCGCCGGCCCCGGCACTGAGGTGATCGCGGGTGAGGGGCGCATCCTGACGGCTGGCGGCTTTGACAGCCACATCCATTACATCTGCCCGCAGCAGATCGATGACGCGCTGCACTCCGGCGTCACCACCATGCTTGGCGGCGGCACCGGCCCGGCGCATGGCACGCTGGCAACGACCTGCACGCCCGGCCCCTGGCACATCGGCCGCATGCTGCAGGCCGCCGATGCCTTCCCGATGAACCTCGCCTTTGCGGGCAAGGGGAATGCCTCGCTGCCGGCGGCACTGGAGGAGCAGATCAACGCCGGCGCCTGCGCGCTGAAGCTGCACGAGGACTGGGGCACCACGCCCGCCGCCATCGACTGCTGCCTCGGCGTTGCCGATGCGATGGATGTGCAGGTGATGATCCACACCGACACGCTCAATGAATCCGGCTTTGTCGAACACACCGTGACAGCCATGAAGGGCCGCACCATCCACGCCTTCCACACCGAAGGCGCTGGCGGCGGCCATGCCCCGGACATCATCAGGATCTGCGGCGAAGAGCATGTGCTGCCGTCCTCCACCAACCCCACGCGCCCCTTTACCGTCAACACCATCGAGGAACACCTCGACATGCTGATGGTCTGCCACCATCTGGACAAGTCGATCCCCGAGGACGTCGCCTTTGCCGAAAGCCGCATCCGGCGCGAGACGATCGCGGCGGAGGATATCCTGCATGACATGGGCGCGTTCTCGATCATCGCCTCGGACAGCCAGGCCATGGGCCGGGTCGGCGAGGTGATCATCCGTACCTGGCAGACCGCAGACAAAATGAAGAAACAACGCGGGCGCCTGGCGGAGGAGAGCGGCGGGAACGACAACTTCCGCGTCCGCCGGTACGTGGCGAAATACACCATCAACCCGGCCATCGCGCATGGGATCAGTCATGAGCTTGGTTCCATCGAAGTGGGCAAGCGCGCCGATCTGGTGCTGTGGAACCCGGCATTTTTCGGCGTGAAGCCGGAAATGGTGCTGATGGGCGGCACCATCGTCTGCGCTCAGATGGGGGATCCCAATGCCTCGATCCCGACGCCGCAGCCGGTCTATTCCCGGCCGATGTGGGGCGCCTTTGGCCGCTCGGTCGAACATACCGCTGTCACCTTCGTGTCGGAGGCGGCACAAGCTGCGGGCATCCGCGGAAGCCTCGGCCTGGCCAAGCAGACCGTGGCGGTGAATAACACCCGCGGCATCGGCAAATCCGCACTCAAGCTCAATACCGCGACCCCGCGGATGGAGGTCCACCCGGAAACCTATGAGGTGCGGGCGGACGGCGAACTGCTGACCTGCCAGCCCGCGGCGGAGCTGCCGATGGCCCAGCGGTATTTTCTCTACTGAAATTGTGCACCGGGAGGAAAAAATGAACAAAACCAATGCACCGCGGCACGTTCTCTGCCAAGCCGGAGATAGAGGGCATCGTGCGCCATATTTTCCCGGACGAGTTCTGCAACTGAGGCCATCGGCCGCCAGCATAGGGGCGCGCAGATGACACCCCCTGTGCTGACCGCCCGCGTCTATCACGGCCATGCCCATTCTCCTGCTCCGGTGGACCGGGTGGTGCTGGATTACGAAGCCAGGTTCTTGCGCCGCAAGGTGCTGCAGACCGAAGGCGGCGGCCGCTTGCTGGTTGACCTTCCGCAGACCACCTCGCTGGAGCATGGCGGCGTGCTGGTTCTCGAGGACGGCGGTGAAATCGCCGTCGCCGCCGCCGCCGAGCCGCTGCTGCAGGTCACCGGAGAGGGGCTGTTGCGGCTGGCCTGGCATATCGGCAACCGTCACACACCCTGCCAGATCGAGGATACCCGGCTGCTGATCCGACAGGACCACGTGATCCGCGCAATGCTGGTGCAACTGGGCGCGACAGTGGAAGAGGTGATGGAACCCTTCACCCCCGAAGGCGGCGCCTATGGCCACGGGCGGACCCATTCCCACGAACACGGCCATTCCCTTCATCACGGACGAGAGCACGGCCATGAGCACTGAAACCGGGCCAGTGGTGCTGCTGCAGTGGCTGTCTCCGGCTTATCCGGTGGGCGCATTCGCCTGGTCCCACGGGCTGGAAACTGCGGTTGCCCGCAAGGAGGTGACCGATGGGGCAGGGCTGGAAGACTGGCTGGGTGATCTGCTGCTGTTCGGCAGTGCCCGCGCCGATGCAATTCTGCTGGCCGCCGCCTGCCGCGCCGAAGACAAGGCCGCGCTGGCAGAGGTGGACGCCACCGCCCGCGCCTTTGCTCCCTCCCGGGAGCGGCTGGCCGAAACGGTCGAACAGGGCGCCGCCTTCTGCCAGGCCACGTCGGAGGTCTGGGGCGGCAGCCTGCCCCGTCTCACCTATCCGGTGGCTGTTGGCCGTGCCGCGCGCATACACGGGCTGGCGCTGGATCTGACGCTGGAGATGTTCACGCACGCATTCGTTTCCAACCAGGTCGCAGCGGCCCAGCGGCTGCTGCCGCTTGGCCAGATTGAAGGCCAGCGCATTCTGAAAAACCTTGGCCCGCCGGTGTCCGATGCCGCGAAGAACGCGCTCACTGCGGACCTGTCCAGCCTCTCCAGCGCCTGCTTTGCTGCGGATATCGCCTCAATGGCTCATGAAACACAATATTCAAGGATCTTCCGGTCATGACTTCTCCCCATGGTCCTCTTCGGGTCGGAATCGGCGGCCCGGTCGGTGCCGGCAAGACCACGCTGACCGCCCAGCTTGCCCGTATTCTGTCGCCGCATCACTCGATCGGGGTGATCACCAATGACATCTACACCCAAGAGGACGCCGAGGCGCTGATGCGGATGCAGGTGCTGCCGCAAGACCGGGTGATCGGGGTCGAGACCGGCGGCTGCCCCCATACTGCGATCCGCGAGGATGCCTCGATCAACCTTGCCGCCGTGGCCGAGATGGTACAGCGCCACCCGGATGTGGAGATCGTGCTGATCGAAAGCGGCGGCGACAATCTCTCCGCCACCTTCAGCCCTGAGCTGGCCGACGTGACGTTGTACGTGATCGACGTCGCAGCGGGTGAAGAGATCCCGCGGAAGGGAGGACCGGCGATTACCCGCTCTGACTTGCTGGTCATCAACAAAACAGATTTGGCTCCCTATGTCGGTGCTTCGCTCGAAGTCATGGCGCGAGATGCAGCGCGGATGCGCGGCTCGCGTCCCTCCGTGTTCACTAGCCTGCGGCATGGCAAGGGAGTTGGCGAAGTGGTTAGTCATCTCTGTGCCATCGGGGGGCTCACTTTCGCTGTTCCGCTCTAACGGCTTTCCAGCTGCAGAAACTTATTGCACCTCCAGTTGGGACGAGACTGCGGCTGGCGGCCTGCGCGGCGATTGACTGGCGTGGCCCGATGATTGCGTTTCAACGTTTGGCAAATCCCCGGGCAATGGCAGAACTGCCTCTGGCCGCCATCTTACTGCTGCAGAATTCGTCTGCAGTTCTCACCAGTGTCCAAGGATTGGGCAATCCCGGCCTGCCGGCCGCCTGCCTGCCTGTCCGTTTCGCCGGCATTTGACAGTCACGGCCCGGCTGCGAAATCATCGGACTGTGCCGGAGAGGATTGTCCGGAGCCTCTGACAGGAGCTAACACAGCAAGTGACCCATGCAACCACCGCATTCGACGCACGGCTGGCCGGGCTGCTGCAGCAAGTATACCCGGACCACGACACTGCGCAGCTTGCGGCGCGGGTCACTTCAACCTTCTGGCCCGAGGGCACGCACCGCCGGAAACGCGGCCGGAGGCCGGGCAACCGGCTGTGGTCCGAGCGCGACGCGGTACTGATCACTTATGGAAACTCGCTTCAGGATGGCAGCCACAAACCATTGGATGTGCTGTACGATTTTCTGCTCAGCCATATGAAGGGAGTGGTCAACGGCGTTCATATCCTGCCTTTCTTTCCCTATACTTCTGATGATGGCTTTGCAGTGACCGATTACCGTGCGGTGAACCCGCAGTTGGGAGACTGGCAGGACATCAGCCGGATCGCGTCGCATTTCCACCTGATGTCTGATCTGGTGCTCAATCACGTGTCCAGCCAGGGCCATTGGTTCAATGAGTACCGCCAAGGCAACGCCCCCTTTGACCGCTACTTCTATGAGGCCAGCCCCGATGACGATCTCTCACAGGTAGTACGCCCGCGCACCACGCCACTGCTGCAGTCCGTCGAAACCCGCAATGGAGCCCGTCATGTCTGGTGCACTTTCAGCCATGACCAGGTTGATCTGGACTTTACCAACCCCGAAGTGCTGTTGGAGATGCTGGGCATCATCCGCCTGCACATCAGCAAGGGGGTACGCATCCTGCGGCTGGATGCCGTGGCCTTCATCTGGAAGCAGGCAGGCACCCGCTGCATCCACCTGCCGCAGACCCACGCCATCGTGCAACTGATGCGGCTGCTGTGTGACTATGCGACCGAAACAGTTGTGCTGCTGACAGAAACCAATGTGCCGCGCAGCGAAAACCTGAGTTACTTCGGCAACCGGAACGAAGCGCATGCGATCTACAACTTTCCGCTGCCGCCCTTGATCCTGCACGCCATGCAGTCGGGGACGGCGCGCTACTTGCACCGCTGGCAATCGGCGATGCCGCCGGCGCAGCTGGGCTGTGCCTACCTGAACTTCACCGCCAGCCATGACGGCATCGGCATGCGCCCCGCCGAAGGTGTTCTGCCGCCGGAAGAAAGGGCGCGGATGATAGACGCCGCGCGGCAGGCCGGCGGGCTGGTGTCGATGCGGGCCAAACCGGGGGGCGGCGAGGAGCCCTACGAGCTGAACTGCTCCTATTTCGAGGCGATGCGCTGCACCTTCCCGGGCGAGGATGCGCTGCAGATCCCGAGGTTCCTGTGCTCCCAGACCATCGTGATGTCGCTTGAAGGCATCCCGGCCTTCTATATCCATTCGCTGCTTGCGACCCCGAACGATCACGAGGCCGTCGAGCGGCGCGGCATGAACCGTGCCATCAACCGGCACCAGTGGCATTACCCAGATCTGCTTGAGCGGCTGGACGATCCGCACTCGGATCAGTCGCGCGTGCTTCGGGAGATGAGCCGCCTCCTGAAGCTCCGCGCCCGCCAGCCCGCCTTTCACCCCAATGCAACGCAATTCACGCTGGCGCTGGACGAGCGCCTGTTCGGAATCTGGCGGCAGAGCCTCGACCGGGACCAGTCAATCTTTGCGCTGCACAATGTCAGCAATGAAACCGTCACTGTCAGCCCCACGGCAATCAACCTGATCGAGGGCGACGACTGGACCGACCTGATAACCGGAGAGCGGATTGCACCGGCCGGTCCTGAAATTCCCTTTGCCCCCTACCAGTGCCGCTGGCTCAGCAACAGGGGCTGACAAGGCCGTTTCAGGCAAACTCGTCCTGATCGGATACAGCCGCAGCCTTGAGATCCGCCAGGAAATCCGGGTCGGCCGAATGCACCCGGTTCCAGGTCGGGATAAAAGGTGTTTCATGGGGATTATCCAGGAAAATCTGACCGGCGCGCAGGATGTTCTCGGCAAAAAGCTCAATCGACTTTTCTTCATTATGGCGATCGACTGACAAGCCGTTCATCTTTGCATCGCTGTGATAGCCCTCCAGCAGATCGAGCGCCGACCGGTAGTAGGTCGCTTTGAGCGTTCTGAACACATTTGGTGTGAAGACCGTGCCATCCGCTGCCAGCTTGCGGATGATCGCCTTGCAGATGTCGGTGGACATGCGGCTCAGGCCCCGCGAGGCATCCTCGGGCGACAATTCCTGGTGCTTGTGGTCATAGGCATCTGAAATTTCCACCTGGCAAACCGATTTCGGCGCCAGGTTGCGCCAGGCTTCGGACAGCACACCGACCTCCAGGCCCCAATCCGAAGGAATGCGCAGGTCTGCCAGCACATGGGTTCTCATGGCAAACTCACCCGACAGCGGGTAGCGGAAACTGCGCAGGTAGTCGAGGTAGTCACGGTCGCCGACCACACGCTTCAGGGCAATCAGAAGGGGGCTCACCAGCAGGCGGGTCACCCGGCCGTTCAGCTTGCCCGACCCGATCCGCGGATAGAACCCTTTGGACATCTGGTAGGAGAACCCCGGATTGACAACCGGGTAGACCAGCCGCGCCAGCATCTCGCGGTCATAGGTGAGAATATCGCAGTCATGGATCGCCATGACCGCGCTATCTGCACAGGCCAGGAGATAGCCAATGCAGGACCAGACGTTCTTGCCCTTGCCGGGTTCCTGCGGGGCGAGCCCCAAGGTGCCGAGCCGCGCCTCCAGCACCTGCATCCGCGGGCTGTCGTTCCAGATCACGATGTGATCCTGCGGCAGCCTGGCGAAAAATTTGCGCGCGTGGCGGAATTGCGTCTCGTCCGCTTGGTCCAATCCGATAATGATCCGGTGCAAATAGGGCACCTGTGCCAATTCTTCCACGATATTGGCAAGCGCCGGGCCTTCCAGTTCGGAATACAAGCAGGGCAGGATCAGGGTAATGCGCCTGGTTTCGGCGTAGACCAAGAGTTCACGCGTCAGGTCTTCAAGGCCGCGCGTGCGCAGATTATGCAGCGTGGTGATGTTTCCGTTCTGGTGAAAGTCAGCCATCCCTTGCCTCCTTCCTGGTTAGCTCAAGTTCCCGCAGCAGGCTGAGGACTGCGGCGTTCCAGCCGGCAGGCCCGGCAAGTCCGGTACGGCGGATGCGCCCTTCCGCTTCCCCCGGCAGGGGCGGCAGATCCGGCCCATGCGGATTCCTCACGATAAATCCGGCGTCCGCAGCTTGCAGCATCGCAGCATCATTGGGGGCATCGCCAAGGGCCGCTGTCAGCCCGGCGGAATAGTGCCTTGCCAAATCCCGCATCCGGTCCGCCTTGTTGCCGCCAAAAGAAAGCGTCAAGAAGCGCCCCCCGCGCTGCGCCTTCAGGCCGGCAGACTGGGCCGCCTTTAGAAACCGGCCCAGTTCCGCCTCTGTTCCCTGCCAGACACCGGGTTCGCTGAAGTCCCGGATCCGGGCCTTCCGGGCTGCCTCAAGCGTGAGGCCAGTAAGATTTGCTACCTCATGATCGGACATCGCTCCAAAGCCGCGGAAGCCTGGCGGGAGCAATGCAATCCGGTCCAGCAGGTCTGGGTACTGGCTGCGTTGCGAGGCGGCCTCCTCTCCTGCCTCGAGCAGCCCGGCGCCGTTTTCGACAATTGCGGGCCACCTCTCAAGCCCCATCAAACGCCTTAGCGGAGCAACCTCTGCTGCCGTCTTGCTGGTGGCCAGAATGACACCTGCACCGGCTACTTTCAGCGCTGTCAGCGCCGGCCGGGCGGGCTCCCAGCAATAGTCCTCATGCCTCAGCAAGGTGCCATCAAGATCAGAGAAAACGAGAAGTGGGACAGCTTGCGTCATCCTTCGAATATAGTCTGCCCGCCCAGGGATTCAGAGATTTCTGATATCAGGCCGGGCGGGATTGCCCAAATCGTGTTCGCTTCCAAATTGCCTGCTTGAAATTCGGGCCTTTTGAGCATTTGCCGGCATCCTTACTCCGTATTCGCCGCGAAGATCTCCAAGGTGGATCATCGCCCAGGTCCGTTGCATTAACGTCAGCGCGCTGTGCTTGTTGCCGGTCGCGATCTGCGGTCACGCTGCTTCCGGGTACAGCTTGGCGACGACGGCGGCCTCCTTGGTCATCCAGGTCTCACGTTTCTCGAACTGGCCCCTTCTGAAGGTGCGGAAGGTCTTGATGCCGACGAGGGCAGCCTTGCTAACGGGCAGCTTTGCTTTCAGCGCATCTTAAATGCGCGCCGTTTACGCAAATCCAGCTCACTATTCTGAATTGCCAGGTTGTTTGCTCCATTGAAACCACCGGTTTCATTGCAGCAGGCTATTTGCTCCAATCAGGATTGATGAGGCGACGAAAACAGTCAACGCAATCGAAAATACCCCGGCGCAGACACCTGCCAGCACGATAACCCCGTCCCGTTCAACAAGTCCGATGCTTGCAATGAACAGAGCAATTGCGGGAAACCAGCCGCTGAGCGGCAAGGGCACAAACAGTGCCAAGGAAACCAGGAACAGAAAACAGCCAATGAGCTGCTCGCGCTTCGGATGGAAGACCGCTGGAACGCGCGGGCGGGCGATGCGTTCCAGCCGCCGTGAAATCGGCCGCAAGCGCAGGACAATCCGGCGCATGGCTTCCACGGAGATCCTGATCCGCGCAATTCTCTGCGGCAGTTGGACGCTGGAAAAACCCAGGCTCAGCTGCCCGCAGAAGATCAAAAGCGGAACGGCTGTAATGAGGGTGGCCCCCGGCGGCAGCGGAAGCAGATTGACCAGGCACGACAGCAGGATGGCCCAGCCGAAAGACCTGTCGCCCAACTGCTCCAAAATCGACCCAAGACACGCCTCATGTACGCTTTGATGACCGCGTATCACACGCAGCAGCGTGAATGATAGAGACCGCTTTCTGGCCAGCCTCGCGGTGCCCGGATAGGGGCAACCAGGAACAGCTTTCAATCTCGCCTCTCTATATGATATGAACCGCGCCCGACGCCTGCTTAACTGCTTCCTGATATTACAACAACCACCTTCGGAAGGCTGCGACTTCCAGCCAGTGGCTCCAAGGGCTGGTCGAGGATTTTGCAGTGCAGGCAACAAAAAGGCTTCGTTGAATCGAGAGCGCGAATGGATACTGAAAACCTTGCAGACCGCAAAATTGGTCAGATCGGATCACGTCCAGCGTTATGGAAGGCAGCTTAAGCCCTGCACGGCACTGCCAACTTACTTGCACCCTCCCGAATGCGGCCTGATCCGCATCCTTCAGGCAGTCATTTCGAATGTTTAGCCATTCCAAAGATCGAAGGCATCGGATCGGGTGTGGCGGTACGATATGGCGGAGACGGAAGCCCGTGTTGATCTGGTCATGAGCCGCCAAAAAACTCTGCGCCTGTCCGGGTGGCTTGAAACGCCCCATGAGTTTCTCTTGCTTTCGGGTCGGTGGATGGAACCCTTCGGTCCGGTTGTTCAGGCCTTTGAGCGCCGGAAAATCGGTATGCGCAGTGAGATTGCGGATCAGTCTGATGCAGCTCTGCAGTTTGTCGGTGATCACGACCCGCGGTGTGCCAAACCGGTCGATCAACCGCTTCAAGGACAGGCTTGTGTCCTTCGCATTACGTTGCTGTTGCACGAGATTGTCGAGCACGTTCCCATTCGCGCCGATTGCACATGCGAAAGCCCGCGGGCAAACAAGTCGGCAATCCCCTCGGCAGTCATCGCTGCCATGCTCCAGCGTTTCAGCGGCATCCGCTCCACCGGCGGATACCTCCGCCATCTCTGCGCCAAGGCGATTTCGGGAACCTTCACCAGAACGCCCATGGTCACAACCCTTACACGCTTGGCCGCCGCGTAAGAGTAAACAGCTGTGAACTCTCTGCTGGGAAAGGCGATTGCAGTCACGGCAGGGTGCTATGATCCGGATCAACCCGCGGCTTGCTCCAGCGTGGCACACTTCGGCAGCAATGGTTCGGGGAGGCGGCGGCATGAAATACAGGGACTACTACCAAATCCTTGGCATCGAACCGGACGCGGGTGCTGATGAAATCAAGCGCGCCTTCCGAAAGCTCGCGCGCAAGTACCATCCCGACATCAACGAGACTGCGGAAGCAGAGGCGAAGTTCAAGGATGTGAACGAAGCCTATGAAGTTCTAAAGGACCCGGAACGGCGCGCCGCCTATGACCAGTTGGGCAAACCCGCCCCCGGAGCACACGACGGTTTCCGCCCGCCGCCCGGATGGGAAGGCGGCTTCGAATTCACCGGCGGCGGCCCGGAGAGTGCGGAAGCCTTCAGCGACTTCTTTGAGTCCCTGTTCCGGCGCCGGGGGCAGCCATTTGGCGGGCCCGGGGCGGATCAGCACGCC
Source organism: Leisingera coralii (assembly GCF_049056525.1). NCBI lineage: Bacteria > Pseudomonadati > Pseudomonadota > Alphaproteobacteria > Rhodobacterales > Roseobacteraceae > Leisingera > Leisingera coralii. The sequence continues at coordinate 27,016 of NZ_JBHUPT010000082.1, forward strand.
CGCTTGCAGCTGGACATCGAGGACGCCTACCGCGGGGCCACCCGGGTTCTGACGCTGCGGGTTCCGCAGGCAGCGGCGGATGGCTCGGTGCATCTGCAGGACCGCAGCATCACGGTTCATGTCCCCAAAGGGATCCTTGAAGGACAGCACATCCGGCTGCCTGGACAGGGGATGGCGCCGCCGGGCGGAGGCGCGCCGGGCGATCTGTTTCTGGAAGTGAGCTTTGCCCCGCATCCGGTTTACCGCGCAGACGGCAGGGACCTGTATCTGGAACTGCCGGTGGCCCCTTGGGAGGCCGCTTTGGGCGGCAAGGTCATGATGCCCACGCCGGACGGCAAGGTTGCGCTGACCATACCGGCAAATGCCCGCAGCGGCCAGAAGCTGCGCCTGAAGGGCAAAGGGCTGCCGGGAACGCCGCCCGGGGACATCTATGCAACGCTCAGGATCGTGAACCCCGAGGTGACAACGGAGGAGGCGCGCAAGTTCTTTGAGCAGATGGCCCGTGAGGTGCCGTTCAACCCGCGTGCCGGTATCGGAGGATAGACGCATGAAACCCGCAACCGCAAAAACTGCAGTTGTCGTCAGCCTGTCTCTGGATGAGCTGTGCCGGTTCTGCCAGGCTGACAGGAACTGGATCATCGAACTTGTCGAACATGGTATTCTGGAACCCGAAGGCGCCTCAGTCCAGAGCTGGCAGTTCCACAGTGTGAGCATTGCCCGCGCCAAGAAGGCACGGCGGCTGAACCGGGACCTGGGGGTCAATGCCGCCGGGGTGGCCCTGGTGCTGGATCTGCTGGCTGAACGGGAAGAGATGCTGCGGCGGCTGGCCGCTTTTGACGCCGGATAGCGGATGTGCTGGAGCCTGGAAGCCTCGGCCGCGATGGCGGCCGCCGGGACCGCCGCGGCGGTGGTGTGCTGGCGGCAGGGCCAGCCCTTGGCGGTCTGGGGCGTGCTGGGCTATTTCACGGTTATGGAGGTGCTGCAGATTGCGGGGTACCTGACCGTCAATGACTGCAGCTCTGCCGCGAATAAGGGCACGACGCTGCTGTCGTATCTGCACATTACTTTTCAACCCATTGTAATCAATGCCTTTGCCCTGGAGCTAGTGCCTGCCGCCGTCAGACTTCGCTGCCGGTCCTTGGTTCTGGCTCTGAGCGGTGCTGCCACGGGCGTCATGCTGCTGCAGCTTGTACCGTTGCCAGCCTTGGGGACATGCAAGGCGGGGGCACCGTTGTGCGCGGAGGTGTTGTGCACCGTGTCCGGGAATTGGCACATCGCCTGGAATGTGCCCTATAACGGCCTGCTGGTGCCGCTGGATAATGCACTGGGGGTGCAGTCCGGCTTTCCGGTCTATATGGCAGCGGTCTTCCTGCTGCCGCTGGCCTATGGGGCGTGGCGGTTTGTGGTTGTGCATGCTGCCACCGGGCCGGCGCTGGCCTGGATTCTGACCAGCAACCCGAATGAGATGCCCGCCGTCTGGTGCCTGTTTTCAATCGTAATCCTGTGCATCGGGCTGAGCCCATGGGTCCGCGGTGCGGTCTCGGCCCATAGCTGGTGGGGGCTGCGCGTGTAACGGGCAGAGGGGCCTGGGGTGTTGATCCTGATCACTGTGCGGAAGGCCAGCTTGGGGTATTCTGGCCGCGGGGAGAGGCAGAATGCGTGCAATGGTTTTCCATAAGGCAAAAGAGCCGCTGCGGCTGGAGGAGATTGCCGAGCCGGAACCCGGGCCGGGGGAGGTGCTGATCCGGGTCGAGGCCTGCGGTGTGTGCCGCACCGATCTGCATATCTTTGACGGTGATTTAACCGACCCGAAGGTGCCCCTGATCCTGGGGCATGAGATTGTTGGCCGCATCGCGGCCCTGGGTCCGCAGGCCGAAGGGCTCGAGATCGGCCAGCGGGTCGGGGTGCCCTGGCTGGGCGCGACCTGCCGCCACTGCCATTATTGCCGGGCGGAGCAGGAGAACCTGTGCGATGCGCCGGAGTTCACCGGCTATACCCGAAACGGCGGCTTTGCCGAGGCCTGCGTGGCGGATGCGCGCTATGTGTTTCCGCTGGGCGGCGGCGATCCGGTTGCGATGGCGCCGCTGCTGTGTGCCGGGCTGATCGGCTACCGCAGCTACCGGATGGCGGGTGATGGCGGCAACATCGGCCTGTACGGATTTGGCGCCGCGGCGCATATTCTGACGCAGCTGGCGGTCTGGCAGGGCCGAAAGGTGTTTGCGCTGACGAAGCCGGGTGACACAGCGGCGCAGGCGTTTGCCCGCAGCTTGGGCGCGGCCTGGGCAGGCGGGTCCGATGAACTGCCGCCGGAACAGCTGGATGCGGCAATACTCTTTGCGCCTGTGGGCAGCTTGGTGCCGGCGGCCCTGAAAGCCGTGCGCAAAGGGGGCAGGGTCGTCTGCGGCGGCATTCACATGAGCGACATTCCCGCCTTTCCCTATGCCGACCTGTGGGGGGAGCGGCACATTCTGTCGGTTGCCAATCTGACCCGGCAGGACGGCGAAGAATTCCTGCCGCTGGCCGCTGAGGCGGGCATTGCCACCGAACACCGCGCCTATGCGCTGGAAGACGCCAACCAGGCGCTGGAGGACATGCGGCAGGGCCGATTGCAGGGCGCCGCGGTTCTGGTGCCCTGATCCCGGGAAAAGGAGAGCGCAATGGCTGTAAATCACGGACCGGACCCTTTGACGGCAGCCAGGCTGCGGCCTGCGCTGCCGGACACCGGGCTGCGTTTCAAGCTGACGGATGAGCTGGACGGCGCAGAGGAGTGGCTGGGGCAGGACCGGGCGGTGGATGCCATCCGGATGAGTGCCACGGTCAGCCATGAGGATTTCCATGTCTTTGTCCTGGGCCAGCCCGGCAGCGGCCGCCATGCGATTGCCCAGTCGATCCTGGCCGGGATAGCGAAAGACAGGCCGGTCGCCTGCGACTGGGTCTATGTCAACAACTTCGAACTGCCGCACAAGCCGGTGGCGATCCGGTTGCCTGCCGGGTCTGCCAGCCGCCTGCGCAGGATGATGGAAACGCTGGTCGATGACCTGGCCAACCAGATCCCGGCGCTGTTTGAATCCGAGGATTATCAGACCCGGCGCAGGACCATCGAAGAGGATTTCTCGGCTGAGCATGAGCGCGAGATGGCGGAGATCTTTGACGATGCCCGCGCCAGGAATGTCGCTATTCTGCGCACACCGGTGGGGTTCAGCTTTGCCGGGCAGCGTGACGGGAACGTGCTGACGCAGGAGGAGTTCGAGGCGCTCACAGATGAGGAGCGGGAGCAACTGGAAGCCTCGATCGAGAGCGTTCAGCAGCGGATCTCGGACGTCTTGAAATCCGTGCCAAAGCGCGAAAAGGAGCACCGGCGGCAAGTGGAGCAGCTGCACTACCAGCTCGCCTCGCGCGGGGTGGATGAGGCGATCCGCGACGTGCAGAAGGCGTTTGCCGATGAAGCGGCGGTTCAGCGCTACCTGGAGGCGGTACGCAGCGATCTGGTCAGCAATGCGGAGCTGTTCCTGATGGGCGAAAGCGAGGACTCCGCCGGTCCGTTCCCGGTGGCGACCAGCAAGCGGTTCGAGGAGCCGCAGTTCCAGCGCTACCGGGTCAATGTGATGGTGTCGAATGGCAGCTGCGGCCAGGGCGCGCCGGTGGTCAAGGAAGAGCTGCCGACGATGGCCAATCTGATCGGGCGCATCGAATACGCCTCGGAGATGGGGGCGCTGGTCACCAATTTCACGATGATCAAGCCGGGTGCCTTGCACCGGGCCAATGGCGGCTATCTGGTGCTGGATGTGCGCCAGGTACTGAGCGAGCCGCTGGCTTGGGACGCGCTGAAGCGCTGCCTGAGGACCGGGGAGATCGCGATCTATTCGCCCGGCGAACGGCTGAGCATGGTGTCCACCGTGTCGCTGGAGCCCGATCCGGTGCCCTTGAGCGTGCGGGTGGTGCTGATCGGGGAGCGGATGCATTACTACCTGCTGTCGGCGCTGGATCCGGATTTCCTGCAGCTGTTCAAACTGGAAGCCGATTTCGACGATCACTTGCGGCTGGAGGGCGGCGGCTCCGTGGCAGGCTACGCGCATCTGATTGCGCGGCTGGCCCGGCACGCCGGGACCCGGCCGCTTAATCAACCTGCAGTTGATTCTGTGCTGCGGGAAAGCATGCGTATGACCGGGGATGCAGAGCGGCTGACGCTGAATTTCAGCCGCCTGTCGGACCTGCTGCGGGAGGCGGAGTTCTGGGCGGACAGCGGCGGCAGCGCCCATATCGGGCCGCTGCACATCGAAAAGGCGGTGGCGGAGAAGGAGCGCCGGGCCGGGCGTGTGCGGGAGCTGGGGCTGGAGACGATCCAGCAGGGCACGGTGATGATCGACACCGACGGCGCGCGCATCGGCCAGATCAACGCGCTGTCGGTGCTGCAGATCGGTGACTACAGCTTTGGCAAGCCGTCGCGGCTGACGGCGCGGACCCGGCCGGGCACCGGCAAGCTGGTGGACATCGAACGCGAGACCGAGTTGGGCGGGCCGATCCATTCCAAGGGGATGCTGATCCTGCAGGGCTATCTGGCGGCCACCTATGCCACCCGCGCGCCGCTGTCGCTGTGGGCCAGCCTGGTGTTCGAGCAGAGCTATGGCGGGGTGGAGGGCGACAGCGCCTCGGCGGCGGAGCTGATTGCGCTCTTGTCGTCGCTGGCGGAGGTGCCGCTAGACCAATCCTTTGCGATCACCGGGTCGGTCAACCAGTTCGGCGATATCCAGGCGATTGGCGGGGTGAACCAGAAGATCGAGGGGTTCTTTGACGTCTGCGATGCCCGCGGCCTGACCGGCAGGCAGGGGGTTCTGATCCCGGCCGCCAATGTGCGCAACCTGACGCTGCGCCAGCGGGTCGTCGATGCGGTGGAGGCGGGCCGGTTCCGGATCTTCCCGATGACCTCCGTCACCGATGGGATCGCGGTGCTGACCGGCCTGGAGGCTGGGGAGCGGGGCGCCGACGGGGTGTTTCCGGAAGGCAGCCTGAACCGGCGGGTGGAGGACCGGCTGCAAGGCTTTGCCGACATCCGCAAGTCCTTTGCAAAGGAGGCCGGCGGCAATGCAACGTGATGCGGACAGAGAAGGGCAGGGGGGGCGCCACAGGGTGATCCTGGGGGCCAGCTGCTATCCTGATGCGGAGGCTGCCCTTGCGCTGGCGCTGGAGCTGGCCCGCCAGATGGGGGCGGAGCTGCATGGGGTCTTCGTCCGCGAGACGGCGGTTCTGGCCGCGGCCTATTCCCATTCGCGGGTGGTGACCTATTCGGGGCAGCGGGAGAGCGGCCTGACCGCCGCCGCAATCTCCAAGGCGTTCCGCGCGGATGCCCGGCGGTTTGAGGGGCTTCTGGCACGACGGGCCAAGGCGGCCGCGCTGGTCAGTTCCTTCCGGGAGGCTGAGGGCCAGGTGCAGGAGGAGCTGCGCCGGTCGGCAGAAGCGGGCGATATCATCATTTCCGGGTTCAAGCCGATCCTGCGCGCCGCGGGCTGCATTGCCGTGATCCTGGCGGAAGGGCAGGCGGTGCCGGGATTTGCACTGCGGCTGGCGCGCAAGACCGGCAAGCCGCTGGTGGCGCTGATTGCCTGCGCGCCCGGCACAGAGCCGAATACTGCAGCCGGGTCCGCAGGGCCGACGGGCGAGGTGGCGGAAACCAGGGTCTGCGCGCTGCCGGAGGTGCTGCTGCGGCAGCTGGAGTTCATGAGCCCGGCCGCCGTCATTGTCGCGGCGCCGTTTGCGGGGCTGCCGCCGGCGGCCCGCATCCAGGAGGCGGCGCGCTGTCCGCTCGTCATCCAGAGCGGCGGCTGAGGCGGCTGCCGTGGCTGCCGGAGCGGCGGGGGATTGATGCAAATCATTTCGGTGCGCGGCAGCGGGCATAGACTGACGGCATCTTGGGAGCCCGGGAGGGGAGAGGCATGGACACCAACTGCCTGCCAAAGATGGACATGACCGACAACACCACCGGCTGCTGCCCCAGGTTCAAGCCGCAAGGGTGGGACGGCCGCCATCTGCATTTCGAGAACCAGCCGTTTGTCCGGGCGAAAACGCGCAGCCTGCTGCATATTCCGCTGAACATGGGAACGGTCTTCGCGCGGGTGCAGAAGCATATCGAAAACGCCGGCGCGCAGGACCCCGAGGGGTATCTTGTCCTGAGCCGGGATCTGTCGCAGTCGGAAGCGGAGCATTTCTTTGCGGTGACCGGCCGGGTGCCCGGCGAGGAAATGCGGGAGATTAGCGGCGATTTCCTGACCCGCGTGTTCGAAGGCCCGTACCGCCGGGCCCGGGACTGGATGCATGACATGGAGGTTGCCGCCGAAGCGGACGGCAAGACCGCGGGGCGCATTTTCATGTTCTATACGACCTGCCCGAAATGCGCCCGGGCCTATGGAAAGAATTATGTCATCGGCGTTGCCGAGATCATTTAATGCGTCACGCAACGGGAGGTGGTTATGCAAGACCCGGAACTGGAAATCCTGATTGAACGGCTGGAAAGCCAATCGGATCTGACCCTGGCGGATTTTGACGGCGTGCTGCATGCGCTGGCGTTTCTGCTGCCGGATGCGGTCCCGCAGGACGAGAACGCCGCGCAGCGGATCGGCACCGCGGATGGGGCCATGCATGTGGCCGATGATGCCTTTCCGGATTGGGACGTGCATATCCGCGGCCGAGCCTATGGCAAGCATGGCCGCTGGCACTGCACGTTGCGGGAAAACGATGCCCGCGACAGCGATGCGGCCATTGGCCTGGGCCAGTCGCCGGTTCTGGGCCAGGCGATTCTGGCGGCGGTGCTGCGGCTGGCGATGATCCTCAAGAAAGAGTGACCGCGCGCGGCCCGGTGTGCCGCCAGGGGAAGGAAGCTGATGTCCCGGATTTTGACAATCACACTCAACCCGGCTGTCGATCTGGCGACCTCGATCGAGCGGGTGGTGGCAGGCCCCAAGCTCTATTGCAAGGCGCCGCGGGTGGACCCCGGCGGCGGCGGGGTGAATGCGGCCCGGGCGATCCGCAAGCTGGGCGGTGAGGTGACGGCGCTGGTGGCGGTTGGCGGCGCCATGGGCGAACAGCTGCTGCAACTTCTGGTGGCGGAAGACGTGCTGGCGGTGGCGGTCCACGTGGCCGGTGAAACCCGGCAGAGCTTTGCGGTGACGGATGAGACCACCGGCGAGCAGTTCCGCTTCAGCGTTCCCGGCGAGACGATGGGCAGCGCTGACAGCGCCCGGCTGCTGAGTGCGATTGCGCAGGCGGCACCGCGGGACGGCTATGTCGTGCTGAGCGGCGGTGTGACACCGGGGCTGGACGATGATTTCCCGCATCAGGTGCTGGAGGCGATTGCGCCGCGCACGGGCAAGCTGGTGGTGGATACCTCCAAGGCGGCGCTGGCGCATCTGCTGGCGGCGCCCGGCAAGCCCGTGCATGTGCTGCGGCTGGACCAGAGGGAAGCGGAACAGGCGGCGGGGCACGGGCTGGCGTCGGTCGCGGACAGCCTGGCGTTTGCCCAGGACCTGATTGCGCGCGGCGTGGCGGATATTGTGGTTGGCGGGCGCGGGGCCGAAGGGTCGGTTCTGGCCACCGGGGAGCAGCGGTATTTCTGCCGTGCGCCCTATGTGGAGGTGCAAAGCAAGATCGGGGCAGGGGATGCCTTTACCGGCGCGCTGACGCTGGCGCTGTCGCGCGGCGAGGCACTGGATCAGGCGCTGCGCTGGGGAGTTGCCGCGGCCAGCGCCACGGTTGGAACCGAGGGAACCGCGCTTTTTGAACGCGGCCAGGTGGAGGCGCTGCTGCCGCAGTGCGAGGTTCAGGTGGTCTAGCCTGCCTCGGCCCTGGCGGCGTTGCGCAGGACCTGCACGAAGCTGTCGGGGGTGACCGAGATGCTGTCGATGCCGAACTCCACCAGCCGCCGGGCATAGTCCGGGTTGTTGCTGGGCGCCTGGCCGCAGAATCCGACCTTTGCCCCTGCCTTGTGCGCCTCGCGGATCACTGTTTCGATCATCCACAGCACCGCAGGGTCATCCTCGCGGAACAGGTCCGCCAGCGCATCGGAATCGCGGTCGATGCCCAGTGTCAGCTGGGTGAGGTCGTTGGAGCCGATGGAGAAGCCGTCGAAGCGTTCGGCGAACTCCGCCGCGCGCAGGACATTGGAGGGGATTTCGCACATGACGTAAACCTCCAGCCCGTCCTGGCCGCGTTTCAGACCGTGATCTGCCATGACGTCCAGCACCCGGTCGGCCTCCTCGGGGGTGCGGCAGAAGGGGATCATCACGATCACGTTCCTGAAGCCCATCTGCCCGCGCAGCCGGGCAATCGCCTGGCATTCCAGCGCAAACCCGTCGCGGTATTCGTCCGAGTAGTAGCGGGAGGCGCCCCGGAAGCCGATCATCGGGTTTTCCTCGGCGGGTTCAAAGCCGCGCCCGCCCAGCAGGTCTGCGTATTCGTTGGTCTTAAAATCGCTCATCCGGATGATCACCGGCTTGGGGTGGCAGAAGGCGGCAATCCGCGACAGGCCGCGGGCGAGGCGGTCAGTGAAGTATTCGGTCTTGTGGCCGTAGCCTGCGGTCAGCGCCTCGATTGCAGCGCGGGTTTTTGGGTCGGTCACCTGATCGAAGCGGGCCAGCGCCATCGGGTGGACGCGCACCGCGTTGCTGATCACGAATTCCATCCGCGCCAGGCCGACGCCGTCCACCGGCAGCCGCCACCAGCGCAGCGCAGCGCCGGGGTTGGCGAGGTTGAGCATGATTTGGGTTTTGGGCCTGGGCAGGTCCTCCAGCGAGTCCTCGGTGATGGCGATTTGCGACAGCCCCTCGGTCACGACGCCCTGTTCGCCGCCTGCGCAGGAGACCGTGACGTCCTGCTGATCATACAGAACCTCGGTGGCGTTGCCGCAGCCGACAATGGCGGGCAGGCCCAGTTCCCGGCTGATGATGGCCGCGTGCGAGGTGCGGCCGCCGCGGTCAGTGACGATGGCGGCGGCCCGTTTCATGATCGGCACCCAGTCCGGGTCGGTGGTGCCGGTCACCAGCACCGAGCCGTCTTTGAACCGGGCAATGTCGCCGGCGCTTTCGATGATCGACACCCGGCCTGCGACAGCGCCGCTGCCGACGCTGAGCCCGGTCAGCAGCACCCGCCCGGGATCCGTTACCGAATAGGACCGGAGGGTGCCGATGGCGGCGCGCGACTGGACGGTTTCGGGCCGGGCCTGCACGATATAGATCCGGCCGCCGGCCCCGTCGCGGGCCCATTCCATGTCCATCGGGCAGCCGTAGTGATCCTCGATCACCTTGGCCTGGCGGGCCAGCATCAGGATGTCGTCGTCGCTGAGGACGTATTGTGCCCGCTCGGCCTTGGAGGCGGGAACGTTGCGCGGGCTGCCGTCGCGGTCCTGGATCATCTTGACGGCCTTGGCTCCCAGCCGCTTTTCTAGGATCGGGGTCAGGCCGGGAGTATCCAGAAACGGCTTGAAGACCTGGTATTCGTCCGGATCGACGGCGCCCTTTACCACGTTTTCGCCCAGTCCCCAGGCGGCGTTGATCAGGACGGCGTGGGGAAATCCGGATTCGGTGTCGATCGAGAACATCACCCCGGCGCCGCCGGTATCGGCGCGCACCATCTGCTGCACGCCGACCGACAGCGCCACCTTCATGTGATCGAAGCCGTGGATCCGGCGGTAGGAGATGGCCCGGTCGGTGAACAGCGAGGCATAGCATTTCCGGCAGGCCTCCAGCAGCGCCTGCTCGCCGCTGACGTTCAGATAGGTCTCCTGCTGGCCCGCGAAACTGGCCTCCGGCAGGTCCTCGGCGGTGGCGCTGGAGCGCACGGCCACGGGCACATCCGGCTGTCCTGCCGCGGTGCTGAGGCTGCGGTAATGGGCGAGGATCGCCTGAGCGGTCTTTGCAGGCCAGTCGCCGGCCAGGATCAAGGCGCGGATCGCCTTGCCCGCCTTTTGCAGCGTCGTCCGCCCTGCGGCCAGCGCGTCCAGTTCCTGGTAAATCCGTGCCTCCAGTTTGTTGGCGGCCAGGTAACCTCGGTAGGCGTCGGCGGTGGTGGCAAACCCCGGCGGCACGTGGATCCCCTTGGCGCCAAGCGCCCTGATCATCTCCCCCAGGGACGCGTTCTTGCCGCCGACCAGGCCAGTATCGGCGCGTTTCACCTTGTCGAAGCTGATGACGGGCGGGGGCGAATGGGGCATGTCCGGTCTCCGGTCCTGCAGGGATAAACCCATAATGGCATGAATCCCCGCCGGGCGATTGATGCCGCTCAATCCGCGCAGGCTGACCGGCTGATAGGGTCGCCCTGTTGATTGTTGTATTGGTGAAAGGTGAGCGGGATGGAAAATGTCGAACGGCTGCTGAAGGGCACGGTGGAAGAGCTGGACCGCCTGCTGAACGCCAAGAATGTTCTGGGAGACCCGATCGAGAAGGGGGACGCGACGGTCATTCCGATTGTCAGCTACGGGTTCGGCTTCGGGGCCGGGGGCGGTGCGGATGCCAAGACCGGCGAAGGCGCGGGAACCGGGGCCGGCGGCGGCATCAAGCCGCTGGGGGCCATTATCATCGACCAGCGCGGCGCGCGGGTTGAATCGGTGCAGGGGGCGATGACAACGCTGGCGGCGGTGCTTGGCGATGCGGCCGGAAAGGTCATTGAAACGGCGGCGCAGACTGGCGGGTCAAAGGGCAAGAAAGGACAGGGCTGATCATGGCGGGCCTTGGCGCAGCCCTGGCAGCGCTGCTGGCCGCGCTCTTTGCCCTGATCGTTCTGGTGCTGGTTTCGCCGCTCAGGATTGAGCTGGTGCTGCGCAAAGAGGCTGGGCTGGCCTTTACGGCGGCGCTGCGACCGCTGGGCGGATTCGGTCCGCGGATCAGGCTCTCCGGCAGGCGGAAGACGCCTCCCGCCGGCAAGAAGCCAGGCCGCAAGCGGCCGTTCGATGCCCGCAGGCTCGTCCCTGCCGCAGCACGGCTGGCGGCCGTCATATTGCGCCGCATCCGCATTCGCACCTTGATCCTTGACGCGAAATTCGGATCGGGCGACCCGGCTGAGACGGGGCAGCTCTACGGGATGCTGGCCCCGCTGGTTTACGGAAGCCTGCCTGCCCGGAGGCTGCAGGTCAGCGTGAAGCCGGTTTTCGATAGGGCGGTTCTGTCCGGCCGGGCCGAACTGGACGTTTCCCTGGTTCCGGCTGCGCTCATTGTGCCCGCGGTCCGGTTTGGATGGGACGCCTTCGGTCCGGTCCGGTGACCTGGGTTGTCGATCCCCCAGTCCGGGCCGGAGCGCGGGCCTTTGCAGCGGTTTGCCGGGTTGCGCGGTCCAGCGAGAGCAATGCGGCAACGGCCGCTTACACCGGGGAGAAGCAGCCTGTGCTGATCCTGGCCCTTCACCGCGGCGAGGTGACGGGCGCGGGTGTTGATGGCAAAAGCTATTCTGCCGCGGAAATCGAGGAGAGATTTCCGCAGGCCATCGCCAGGACGCTGGTCCGGCTGGAGCGGACGCCGGAGAGCCAGTGAAGCCAAGCGGTTTCGGGCTATTCGGCCTGTACGGACTGCAGATAGGCAATGACATTTGCCAGCGGCAGGCCGGTCATCATCGGCTGGCCGCTGGGCAATGCCAGTGCGACCTGCTGATCCGAGTCCAGGACAGGGCCGAAAAGCGGCATGTCGCCGCCGTGGGCGAGCACCGGCGACCGGCCATCGATCTGGCGGGCGACGGCCTCCAGCGGAAAGGTTCCGCCATTGCGGGCTGCGAGCCGGGTGAGGTCCGGTGTCTCAATGGCCAGCATTTCCGCCATCGGACCGGTTCCCGTGGCCTCTCGGCCATGGCACTGCCAGCAGTAGGTCCGGTAGAGGTCCCGCCCGTCCTGCGGGTCTGGTTCCTGCGCGCTGGCGGCGCCAGCAGCAGCACAAATCATAATCAACGCGCGAAAAAACACCGGTATCCTCCTCCTCTGCCGTATTCCTCGTTGCGGCAAGTATAGGGGCCGCCGCCGGGCCGCGGCTTTAACCTGCCTCAAGTTCTTGCCTCAAAGGCGCATCGCCCGGCTGAGAGGCAGCCTGATAGAGAGACGGGCGTTAATCCAATTCTGCATCCAGTTTCGCTTCTTCTCCAGTCACCGTGGTGAGGCCCGGGCCGGCAGCGTCCTTTTCCAGCAGGTTCAGGTGCAGCCGTATGCGCCATAGGTGATAGGCCACCCTGTGCAGCCAGCGGACCGCATCGAGTCTCAGCCAGGCTGTGTCGTCCGGCAAAGTGCCGTCTGCGGCCTCGGAGATCAGCCGGTCTCTTTGCGACCTCCGTTGCTCGCGCATGGTGCGGCGAATGCGGTTCAACAGGTTTTCGCAGGCGTCAGGGCTGCCGGCGTGCCCGGCATCGGCGGTTGCCATGATCAGCACCCCGGTGAGACGCCGCAGCCGCATGTCATTCGGCAATTCGCTGATCCTGTCCGTTTGCGTGCACCGGTAAAGCAGCCGGTCCAGGTGATCGAGGATGTGGTACATGCCCTTGATGTCGGTAAATTCCGCGCTGGCATTGCCGGACAGTTCGATCTTGTCCAGATAGGTGCGGGTTTCCGACAATGCAGAGGTTAGGTGGTCCCGCTCGTAGCTGCTGTTGCCCGTGCCGGGGGCGCCGATAATCGATCTGAGGTAATGAACTGCAGCTTTCGTGAGGCGGTCAACTGCGACTTTGGCGGCAGCGGTTGCGGCCTCCGGATCTCGAAGGATCAGATGGTCCAATGATTGCGTGAGTGCAGCCCCCCGGTCCGGGATCAGAAACTCGATCAGCCGCGCAAACGGGCGGGCAAAGGGCAGGATGAAGATCACACCCAGGAGGTTGAAGAAGCTGTGAAAGGCGACGAGCGCCGTTAGGGAGTCCTGGGAACCGGCCCAGTAGGCGACCGCGGCGGCGAACGGCCCAAGCAGGAAAAACGCCATCACGCCTGTCATCAGGTTGTAGATCACATGCGCAAAGCCGGTGCGCCGGGCCATGGTGCCGCCGCCCAGCGTGGCCAGAACCGCCGTGAAGGTGGTGCCGACGTCCATCCCGATGACCAGCGCCGCGGCTTGCGGGAAATTCACAGCTCCGGCGCTCAGGGCCGCCAGGGCGGTGGCGACGCCCGCGCTCGATGACTGGGTGACCAAGGTGATCAGGACGCCGACCGCGACAAGCTTGAGCCTGCCCGCAAAGCTGTCGGAGGGGAAATCAGCGGGGGTCACGATACCTTGGAAGGCTTCCAGGCCGGTTTTCATCTGCTCGATGCCGATGAAGATCAAGCTGAAGCCCGCCAGGGCCTGGCCGAGGTAGGAGATCTTGCGTTTGCCGGAGAGGGCGAGCAGGGCGCCCAGCAGGACGACCGGCAGCATGGCCTGGCCGAGGTCGAGCTTGAAGCCCAGGATGGCGACCAGCCAGCCGGTCATCGTAGTGCCGATGTTGGCGCCGAAGATGATCCCGAGCGCCTGCGGAAAGGTCAGCAGCCCGGAGGCGACAAAGCCGACGGCGGCAACGGTGGTGGCACTGGAGGACTGGATCGCCGCGGTCGTCACCGCGCCGGTTGCCGCGCCGGTGGCCGGGGTCGATGTGAACCGGCCCAGAATGCTGCGCAGGCGCGCCCCGGCAAGTGTCTTGAGACCGCCGGTCAGCAGCAGCATGCCGATCAGAAAGAGGCCGATGCCGCCAAGGGCCGGCAACACATTCCAGTACATTTGAAACAGAGTGCCAGAATTGCCGCTGGCCATCAAATCCGGCGCGTCCGGCCTCTGCAGCCGATTGATGCGTATCATAGCGGCGGGTTCGTTCCCGGGGGAACATGGGGCCGGGAGGATGGCATGGTGGACGACCGCAAGACAGGTGATGAGGGACCGCGCGCAGGGCAAGTGCCCGCTGCGGGCGGCGAAGGCAGCCGGTGGGCCGGGACCGAGAAACTGGTCAGCGGACTGAATGGCGGGCTGAACATTGCGCATGAAGCCGCGGACCGCCACGTGGCCGCGGGCTATGGCGCGCAGACGGCGATCCGCTGGCTGGGCAAGGACGGCAGCAGCCGCGAGTTGAGCTATGCTGACTTGGCCGCGCTGTCCTCGCGCTTTGCAAACCTGCTGCGGGACCACGGGCTGAAGCGGGGGGACTGTGTCTATTCGCTGATGGGGCGGGTGCCGGAGCTTTATGCCTGTGCCATCGGAACGCTGAAGGCGGGGCTGGTCTATACGCCGCTGTTTGCCGCCTTCGGGCCCGAGCCAATCCGGACGCGGATGGAGATCGGGGAGGCCAGGGTGCTGGTCACCACCGCGGCGCTGTACCGGCGCAAGATCGCGCCGTTCCGGGATCAGCTGCCGTCCTTGAAGCTGGTGCTGGTCACCGGTGAGGAGGCGCCGGAGGGCTGCGTGGCGCTGGGGCCGGCGCTGGAGCGGGCAGGGGAGAAGTTTGAGACGGTCCATACCGGGGCCGAGGATCCGGCGCTGGTGCATTTCACTTCCGGCACCACCGGCAAGCCCAAAGGCGTGGTGCATGTGCATGGGGCTGTGGTCTATCACGCCTATTCGGGGCGCATCGCGCTGGGGCTGGAGCCCGGCGCGGTTTATTGGTGCACCGCCGATCCCGGCTGGGTCACCGGCACCTCCTACGGCATCATCGCGCCGCTGGTGAACCGGGTCACGATGATCGTGGACGAGGCAGAGTTCGATCTTGAGCGCTGGTACGGCATCATCGGGCGCGAGCAGGTCGAGATCTGGTATTCCGCCCCCACCGCCATCCGCCTGATGATGCGGGCGGGCGCGGACGCGGCGGCGGCGTTCGATTTCTCCTCGCTGACATTCCTCGCCAGCGTCGGCGAGCCGCTGAATCCCGAGGCGGTGGAGTGGAGCGGCAAGGTGTTTCCGCACCCCTTCCATGACAACTGGTGGCAGACCGAAACCGGCGGGATCATGATTGCCAACCTGCCCGGCATGGAGGTGAAACCCGGGTCGATGGGCAAGCCGTTGCCGGGCATCGTTGCGGCCATCCTGAAAGAGGACGGCGGCGGGCTGGCCGAGTGCGGGGCAGGGGAGACCGGGGAGCTGGCGCTGCGCCCGGACTGGCCCTCGGTGATGCGGGGCTACCTGCATGAGGAGGAACGGTTCGCCAAGTGCTTTGCCGATGGCTGGTATCTGTCGGGCGATTTGGCCACCCGTGACAAGGACGGCTATTACTGGTTCGTCGGGCGCAAGGATGACCTGATCAAGACCTCCGGCCATCTGATCGGCCCGTTTGAGGTGGAAAGCGCGCTGATCGAGCATCCGGGCGTGGCCGAGGCGGCCGTAATCGGCGTGCCGGATGCCGCCGCGGGCGAGATCGTGAAGGCCTATGTCACGCTGAACCCCGGCTATGAGCCCTCTGAGGAGCTGGAACGCGATGTGCGGGGCCACGCGCGCAAGCAGCTGGGGGCGGCGGTGGCCCCGCGCAGCGTCCTGTTCCGCAATACCCTGCCCAAGACCCGCTCCGGCAAGATCATGCGGCGGCTGCTGAAGGCGCGCGAGCTGGGGCTGCCGGAGGGCGACATCTCGACATTGGAGAGCGATGAGACATGAGCACCCAGGAGAAAACCCGTCTCGACCGCGGCCATGTGCGCGGGCTGCTGTCTGCGATGATGCGGATCCGCATGTTCGAGGACAAATGCGCCGAGCTCTACACCCAGGAAAAGATCCGCGGCTTTCTGCATCTTTACGATGGCGAGGAAGCGATTGCCGCGGGCGTGATCCCGCTGCTGGCGGAGGGCGACCGGGTTGTGGCGACCTACCGCGAGCATGGACACGCGCTAGTGCGCGGGGTTTCGATGAACGCGGTGATGGCGGAGATGTACGGCAAGGCCGAGGGCTGCTCCGGCGGGCGCGGCGGCTCGATGCATCTCTATGATACAGAGGCCAATTTCTATGGCGGCAACGCGATTGTCGGCGGCGGGCTGCCGCTGGCGGCGGGGCTGGCGCTGGCGGACCACCTGCGCGGCGATCCGCATGTGACCGCCTGTTTCTTTGGCGAGGGGGCGGTGGCCGAAGGCGAGTTCCATGAGGCGATGAACCTGGCGGCCCTTTGGGGGCTGCCGGTGCTGTTTGTCTGTGAAAACAACGGCTATGCCATGGGCACGGCGCTGGGGCGCAGCGAGTCCGAAACCGACATCAGCGCCAAGGCCGCCGCCTATGGTGTGGCGGCCGAGGTGGTGGACGGGATGGATGTGGTGGCGGTCGAGACGGCGGCCCGGCGCGCGCTTGCGGATATCCGCGAGACCGGCAAGCCGGTGTTCCTGGAATGCCGCACCTACCGGTTCCGGGCCCATTCTATGTTCGACGCCCAGCTGTACCGGGACAAGGCCGAGGTCGAGGACTGGCGCCAGCGCGGCCCGATCGTGCGGTTCCGCGGCTGGCTGCTGGAGGCCGGGCTGATCCATGAGGAGGAGATCGCCGCTATCGAGACGGAGATCGAGGAGGAGATCGCAGCGGCGGTGCAGTTTGCCGAAGACGGATCGTGGGAGCCGGTAGAAGACCTGACGCGCCATGTCCTGGGGCCGCAGCCCGGTCCGGTTGCGCCCGCGGCGCCTGGCGGGGAAACCAAGGTGCTGAGCTACCGGGAGGCGGTGCGCGAGGCGCTCCGCGACGCGATGAACCGCGACGAGCGGGTGTTCCTGATGGGAGAGGACGTGGGCGCCTATGGCGGCTGCTATGCGGTGTCCAAGGGGCTGATGGAGGAATTCGGCGAGGCCCGCATCCGTGACACGCCCCTGTCGGAGTCGGGCTTCACCGGCGCCGGGATCGGCGCGGCGATGGCGGGGATGCGCCCGGTGGTGGAGCTGATGACGGTCAATTTCTCGCTGCTGGCCTTGGATCAGATCCTGAACACCGCCGCCACCGTCCGGCACATGTCCGGCGGCCAATTCGGGGTGCCGCTGGTGATCCGCATGGCCACTGGCGCGGGCAAGCAGCTGGCGGCGCAGCACTCGCACAGTCTGGAGGGGTGGTATGCGCATATCCCGGGGCTGAAGGTGCTGGCGCCGGCCACGGTCGAGGATGCACGCGGTATGCTGTGGACGGCGCTGTGCGATCCCGATCCGGTGCTGATTTTCGAGAATGTGATGCTCTATAACCATGAGGAGGCGCTGAGCAGCACTGCAGGCCCGGTGGATATCTCGCAGGCCGCAGTCCGCCGCGAAGGGAGCGATGTCAGCCTGATCACCTATGGCGGATCGCTGTTCAAGACGCTGGAGGCGGCGGAGAAACTGACGGACTCGGGCATCTCGGCGGAGGTGATCGACCTGCGCAGCCTGCGGCCGCTGGACGACGCCACGATCCTGGCCTCGGTGGCCAAGACCCGCCGCGCTGTCATTGTCGACGAGGGCTGGCGCTCCGGCTCGCTGGCGGCCGAGATTTCGGCGCGGATCATGGAGCAGGGGTTCTGGACGCTGGACGCACCGGTCGGGCGGGTCTGTTCAGCGGAGGTGCCGATCCCCTATCCGAAACATCTGGAAGACGCGGCGATCCCGCAGGTGCCGGCCATCGTGGCGGCGGCGCAGTCGGTCATGGGAGTGGGGTAGGATGGGCCTTTTCGTCATGCCCTCGCTCGGCTCCGACATGGAGAGCGGCACGCTGGCCGAATGGCTGGTCGCGCCGGGTGATACCGTGGCCCGCGGCGACGTGGTGGCGGTGGTGGAAACCCAGAAGGGTGCGATCGAGATCGAGTGTTTCGAGGCGGGCAGGGTGCAGGAGCTGAAGGCGCAGCCGGGTCAGGTGCTGCCGGTCGGGGCGCCGATGGCCCTGATCCTGGCCGAGGGGGAAGATGTGCCGGAGCCTGAACAGGCGCCCGCGCTGCAACCCGAACCGGAACCGGCCGTGGAGGCCGAACCCAAGCCCGTCCGGGAAACTGTGCCTGCCGCCGCAGCAGCTCCGGCGGGCGCGGTCAGGGCGTCGCCTGCGGCGCGGGTGCGGGCGGCTGAGCTGGGGCTGGATCTGGACACAGTAAAGGGCAGCGGTCCGGGCGGCGCCATCGTGCTGGCGGATGTGGAAGCGGGTGGAATGCGCGATATCGGCGCGCCGGCCTCGCGCCTTGATGAGATGCGCAAGGCGATTGCCGCGGCGATGACGCGCTCCAAGCAGACGATCCCGCATTTCTACCTGTCGCAGACCATGGACGTGCAAGCGGCCGTCAACATGCTGGCCGTGCGCAACGCCAAGGTGCCCCCGGCGGAGCGAATCCTGCTGGGCGCGGTGCTGCTGCGGGCGGCCGCCCTGGCAGCGCAGAAGGCCAAAACCCTGAACGGCCATTTCACGGATGGCGTGTTCCAGCCCGCCGCGCAGGTCAATCCCGGTATTGCGGTGGCGCTGCGCGGCGGCGGGCTGGTGGCGCCTGCGCTTGCCGATGTCCCGTCGATGACGCTGGATGAGACCATGGCGGCGATGCGGGATATCGTCTCACGCGCGCGGGCGGGGCGGCTGACAAGTTCCGAGATGACCCGCGGCACCATCACCGTGTCCAGCCTGGGAGACACCGGCGGCGAGGTGATGGCCGGGGTGATCTTTCCGCCGCAGGTAGCGCTGATCGGGATCGGCGCGCCGCAGCTGCGGCCCTGGGTGGCCGGAGGCCAGATCGTCCCGCGCACTGTCATCACTGTCACACTGGCCGCGGATCACCGGGTCACCGGCGGGCGGCAGGCGGCCAGGTTCCTGGCCGGATTCGAAACTCTGATTTCCAAGCCGGAGGCGTTATGATCCAGACCGATATGCGTGCCGTTTTTCTGGAAGAGCTGACACGGGTTGCCCCGGACATAGATCCCGCGGAGGTATCTGACGGGGATCACCTGCAGGATGATCTGGAACTGGACTCGATGGATGTTCTGAACCTGGTTGCGGCGCTGCACCAGCGGCTTGGTGTCGATATTCCGGAAGCGGACTATCCAAAGATCGCAACGGCGGGGGCCGCCGTCCGGTATTTGTCCGCCGCGGTGCAAGAAAATTGAGCGCCAAGGGCCCGGCTGAGCGTTTATTCGCCGGCGCCAGCCCGTTGCGGCGATTCCATGAGGGATTTTGATTTTAATTAAAGCGGAATCGCCGGGCAGGTGGCACAATAACAGTGAGACAAATCCGTTGCGAGGAGATCTACAGATGCCAGCAAAAGCAACAGACAAAACTCCGGGGATTTTTGCAGAAGCGCTGAAGCCGTTGCAGGGCGCGATGCTTTTCAACCCGATGTTCAAGCCGCAGGTCGAGCAATTCTGGAACGTTCAGGAGAAAATCCTGGATGAAGCGGAGGTGTTCGCGCGGCATTGGTTCGAGCGCCGCCACGAAGCGGCGCGGACTGCGCTGGACGCGGCCCGGACGATTGCGTCGGACAATCCCGCGGCGCCTGTCACAGTGGCAGAGGCCTTTGCAGAGTGGCAGCGCCACTCGGCTGAGCGCATTGCCGAAGATGGCCGGGAATGGTTCGGCATGATGTCCCGCTGCGCCCGCTACATGAGCGACACCGAAGCGGATGCCATGGAAGAAACGATCGACGAAGCGGTTAAGATGACCAAGAAGGCAACCAAGCCGGCGCAGTCCGAGCCTGTCTAAGCCGGATCTGGTGCCGCAGCAAGGTTGAAGGCGCGCTTACGCAGGCCTTGAACAGACCGCGGGCACGAGCGAGGTTTTCTGGCTCGTGCCGAATAAGTTGACTGAATATCCTGGGGAGCGGCGGATCAGCCGGACATCAGCACCGGAATCCGGGCCTCCTGCAGCACGTGTTCGGAGGCATCCCCGAAGATCAGGCGGTGCAGCCGGGAGTGGCCATAGCCTCCCATGATCACCAGGTCGCACTTCTGGCTTGCGGCCTCCATCAGAATGCGGATGCCTGCTTCGTTTTCCCCGTCCCGGATCTGGCGGACGTCCACCGTCACGCCGTGGCGCGACAGCACGCGGGCGATCTCGTGGCCTTCGGTGTCGAAATCCGCGGGCCGGTGATGCGGCTCGTGGATGGTGACAACCTCGGCAAAGGCGGCGCGTTGCAGGAAGGGCAGACCGTCATGCAGGGCGCGGGCCGACTCCCGGGTGCCATTCCAGGCAGCTAGAACACGCGTTCCGACCGGTTTATCGCCCCAGTCATCCGGGAGCAGCAGCACCGGGCGGCCGCTGTTCACCACCAGTTCCTTCTGAAACCCTGTCTGATCGAACCGCTCCTGCTGGCGGTCGGGCAGCAGGGCTAAAATAAGATCCGACCGGGTGGCCGATTCCAGCAGCTCGTCCGCGGCGTCAGGCGACCGGGCTGCCCGCGAACGCCATTCTGCCGCACAGCCGGCCTGGTCTGCCGCCGCCTTGAACAGTTTTTCGATCTTCCGGTCTTCTTCGGCCACACGCCGGCTGAATTCACCCAGCATGATGTCGTCGGCAGCAATTGCGATCCCGGTATAGGGCACCAGCGCTTCCAGCGTGTGGAGGCCAATCAGATGGGCGTCGAACTGCCGGGCGAGGCCGCAGGCCGCCGGCAGCAGGTGCCCGGCGGAAAACTCCGACGTCAGGCAGGCAAGGATTGTCTTGTAACTCATGGCTTAGGTTTCCCTCCCTGAAGGCCGGCGCCTGCAGGCGTTTCTGCGCGCAGGGCCTGCTCATGAAATATAGCAGATTTTCCGCCTGTCAGGGTTTGACACCGGTCAACCGGGGAAACGCCGCGTGCAGCGGGCGGCCGCCCGGCGCTTTAACGCTGGTTAATGCACAGGCGGCCGGTCTGGCCGAGTCTGTTCAGTAGAGCGACTCAAGACTTGTTCGAAGGAAACCGAAAAATGGCTGATAATCAGGACCCGAAACAATCCGAACCCGCTGGCAGCCAGGAAGACGCAATCGCTGAACGCACCTGGGGCCCGCTTTGGAACATTCGGGACGAGATCGACGACCTGCTGGAGGACCTGAATGCAGGCAGCTTCTTTGCCCCGTTGCGCCGCAGCAGGAGGGGCCAGGGGCACCGGGTTCGCGGGACGCTGCCCGGGTTTTCCTGGAAAATGCCGGTGCTGGATGTCGTCGACAAGGAGGACGAAGTCAAACTGACCGCCGAACTGCCTGGCCTGTCCGAAGACGATATCGACCTGCGCGTGAGCGGCAGCATGCTGACCCTGCGCGGCGAAAAGAAGGAAGACCGCGAGGAAGGCGACAAGGAGGGCGACTTCTACCTGAGCGAACGGCGCTTCGGCTCGTTTGAGCGCAGCGTCCGGATCCCGGACGGCATCGACCGCGGCAAGATCGAGGCCACGTTCAAGAACGGTGTGCTGACCGTTCGTCTGCCGAAGAAGCCGGAAGCCCGGAATCCAAGCAAGAAGATAGACGTCAAACCGGCCTCCTGATGCCGCCGGCGCGCGTTACTGGCAGGCAGCAGGTCACTGTCAGGCCGACGGCGGCCGGGAAAGGATTTGCCCATGCTTGTAGAAGAGATCATGTCCGTGCCCGCACGGTTTGCCCGCCGTCAGGACAGTGCGGCCAGTGCGGCGGAGCAAATGCGCAGCCTCGGGATCGGGGTGCTGCCGGTTGTTGAGGACGGCGAGGTTGTGGGCATTGTCACCGACCGGGATATTGTCCTTGCCATGGCCGGGCAGGACAGCGCGCTGGCGGGGATACCGATTGCCGAGGTCATGAACGCCGCCGTGATCTGCTGCCGGGCGGAGGACACAATCGAAGCCGCGGCGGCTCTTATGGGGGATCATCAGATCCGGCGACTGCCGGTGCTGGACGATGAGGGGCGGCTGACGGGCCTCTTGTCCGTCACCGACATTGCGGTGCACGCGTCGGAACAGCTTGCGGGTGAGGCATTGGGAGAGATTGCCGAATACCGCTAGTCCGGAACCGGTGTGATCTCTGCGGCCAGCCGCTCCGGCTCGACTCCGGCGATGTCCGACAGGGCAGCGAGGTCGTTGATCCGGACGTCCATGTGATCCGCAGTGTCAACAAGGCCATTTCTGACAAAGCGGCGCAGAGTCCGGCAGACGTGGACCGCCGTGAGGCCGGTAAAGTCGCCAATGTGCCTTTGGGTCAGCGGCAGGTGGAACGCGCAATTTTCTGACAGCCCCAGCGGTTTCAGCCGCAGGCAAAGCTCGATCAGCGCATAGGCGATCCGGCTTTCCGCGCTGCCGCGGCCCAGGCGCAGCATGCGTTCCGACAGCCTGGCGCGCTCTGCGGCCTCAACCTGTTCGTTAGCCCGCGCCAGCCGGGGCGATTCAGCGAGCATCCGGTGCCAGGACGCCAGCGGAATGACGGATACCAGAGCGTTGGTGACGGCCTCTATGTTCAGGCCCGCAGTCTTGCCGTCCGCCGATGTCGGATCGGCGATATCGCCGGGCAGCATGAAATCGATCAGCTGCACTTCGCCGTGGAGGGAGGATTTCGACGCCGCAAGCCAGCCCTCGATCACGATGATCACCTTGCAGCCGGGCTCCCCGTCATGCAGCAGGATTTTGTTTTCCGGGACACGCTGCAGGTTGCTTCGGAAGCTGTTCAGCACCGTGTCGCGGCCATCAAAATCCATCGCGCCAATGCGAAGGCTGGCGACGTTGGTATATTGAATGGGGATCGGGCTTTGCCTCGTCACTGAAACGTTCCCTGCAAGAAATGCCAGTACGGGTCCTGATCCAGATGCCGTACCGCACAATGATCGGCGGTAGAGTGGTTAGGCCTCATGGTGCGGCTGCCACGATACTGGCGTAAAGCGATTCTGTCGACTGGAGGTTGCAGCGCGGCGGGGGATGGCGGGTTGCTCCAGATACTGCCCGGCAGCGCTGATCCCGTCAGGCAAGCGTCCGCATGTGCAGGCGGAAGTCCTCCGTTGCCTGGAACACCACACCGTTCGGCACTTCTTCCCAGGGCTCGTCGAAAGTGACGGGTTCCGAGGCAACCTCGATGCACCTGTAACCGGTATCGTGCTGATGCTTGACATGGGTTTCACCGCAGACGGTGCAGATGTGCAGGTGGTCGCGGCGCAGGTGGAAGAGCGAGCGGTTGAGCCGTGCCCCCACCAGGTGCGGCCCGTCGGTCAGGACGATGTTGAGGCCGGGCGGGCTGGAGGGATCTATGTCCGCGCACCAGGCGGTAATCTGGTTGAGCGCGTCACGCACAGTGTCCAGCAGCCCCTTTTCGGGATGGCGCAGGAACAGGCTGAGCAGATAGCGGAAAACATGCTCGCTGTCGGTCTGGCCGTGAATTGAGGTCCGGTGCAAGGGATCCATGCGGTCAAGCAGGCGGAACCGGATCTGTTCGAAATTCGGAATTGTGCCGTTATGCGCAAAGATCCAGCGCCCGTGATGGAACGGATGGGTATTTTCGACGCTGGTGGCGCCGACTGTTGCGCGGCGGACATGGGCAACCGCGGTGCGGCCATAGACCCGCGCGGCTGCTTTGGCGAAATGTTCGCCGTGATAGGCGGCCCAGACCTGCTTTTCGATGACCGGAACGCCGTCGGGATAGTCTGCGACCCCCCAGCCGTGACCGTGCATCATGCCTTCCATGTCGCCCTGGCTTTGCGCCATCAGGGCGTTCTGGGCCGTGACCAGGCCGCATTCGACCCGGGTCGGCTCATTGGCGTGCATGGCATAGAGACGGCACATTTTTCTGTCCGGTCAAATTGGGCCAGCGGATACTGTGATAGTATGTCTTGCAGGTGCAGCGGTAAAGAAGGGGGGCAGCCTTGAACCGGTCTCGAACCCTGGATGTGCGGGGCGGGTCAGCTATCGATGCAATTGCAGACAGGCTGGCCCGGGATGAGCCCGCGCTGAGGTCCTCCCGCGACCTGTGGCCGGGCGTGCAGCAGGGCATCGGCAGCGGAGCTTCGCTGTTCATCGGGGATCAGGTCGGAATTGCCCTGTTCACACCCGAAATGGCCGGAACCCGCGACTATCGCATGGCGCTGCTTGCCAAACCCGGCGACGCAGTTGTGGTGCGGCAGCGCCGCCGCGAGTTCGAAAACTATCTGTCCGGGTATCTCGGCATCCGCCAGGTCCGCTTTCTGGAGGCGCATGGCGCGGACCCGGCGCCGGTGGCCAAACAGTGCCGGACTGATCCGGCGCTGTTCACCCCTCTGCTGGAGCTGCTTCAGGCCGCCGGGTCGCTGACTCTCTACGCCTATCTGGTGACCGGGCATCTGTGGCAGCTGGCACAGGCGCTGGCCGCCGCCGCCGGGCTGCCGGTCTATGTCGCGGGCCCGTCGCCGCGGATCTCGCGCCGGGTCAATGACAAGCTGTGGTTCTGGGAGGTGGCGCGGGAGATCGCGGGGCGGGAGGCCGTGCCGCCCACCACCTTTGCCTTTGGCCCCGCGGCTGCGGCCGGGCAGATGGCCCGCCTGGCGCGGGTGTCCGGGCAAATCGTGGTCAAAGTGCCGGATAGCGCGGGGGCTGCCGGAAACATTCGCTTCAGCGCGGCGCAGCTCGAAGGGTTTGGCACGGCGGCGTTGCGCGATCAGCTGGAACAGCGGCTGCGGGCAGCCGGATGGGAAGGCGGCTACCCGGTGCTGGTGGGGGTGTGGGAAAGCGGCGTGAAGAAAAGCCCGTCGGTGCAGATGCGGCTGCCCCATGCCGGCGAGGGGCTGCCTGAAATTCTTGGCATATTCGAACAGCGGGTGCAGGGGCGCGAAGGCAAGTTTGCCGGTGCGCGGTACGCCAGCCTGGAGCCGGAAACCGAAGACAAGCTGACAGCGGACGCCATGCGCCTTGGCGCCATGTTCCAAAAAGCCGGCTATTTCGGCCCGTGTTCGCTGGACGCGGTTTTGCGGTCGCTTCCATCAGGCGCGGAACAGATCCACTGGATCGAATGCAACGGGCGCTGGAGCGGTGTGTCGATCCCGCTTGCCGCCGCAACCGGGCTGCTGGGGCAGCGCCCGGAGGGGATCGTCATCTTGCAGGAAACCCTTGAGGGCGAGGCTCCGCTTGACATCACCCGGCAGTGCAGCTGCCTGGGGGACCTGCTGTTCCGGCGCGGTCAGTCAGACGAAGGAGTTATCCTGGTTTCACCGCCGCATCCGCTCCGTGCCTCGCTGAACGCGGCGGCCGTCGCCGCCAGCCAGGAACGGGCAGACGCCCTCATGGAAGCGGCTTTCGAGCGGATCAGCGCAGCAAGGTGAGGGAGCCGCGCCTGAAGCTGCCGCCGCAGCGGCCGGATCTGGTTCTGCTGCCCGCATTCCAGCGCCCGGTCAGGGCGGCATTGACTCCTATCAATGCGGTGCGGCCCGATATGGCGGATCCTGAAACGGCAATCTCAAGCTGGAGGGAGAATTATGGCAACCACGGGTATCAAGACTCTCGATCATGCCCCGCAGGTTTTTGCCGAATGGCTGAACCAGCTCTGCGACGACCTCGGCTGGCCGGACAAATCCAGGGCCTATCTGCTGCTGCACGAAACCCTTCATGCGATTCGCGATTTCCTGTCCGTTGACGAAGCCGCCGATCTGGCGGCCCAGCTTCCTGTGCTGGTCCGGGGCGTGTTCTATGCCGGCTGGGATCCGTCCAAGACACCGGCGAAACCCCGCAGCAAGAAGGATCTTCTGGCCCGCATTGAAGCCCGGTTCGACAAGGATCCGCTGGACGACCCCGAACGCGCCGTGGCTGCGGTGTTCGATCTGTTGCGCCGCCATGTCTCGAAAGGGGAGTTCGATCAGGTCAAGAACGCGATGCGCAAGCCGATCCGGGACCTTTGGGACTAGGCTGCGGTGCGGGCTGAGGACGGCCCGCGGGCGCGTCCTACCACGGCAGCCGGCGCAGCGCCTGGCGGGCGCTTGCTGCAAGCCGGGTCAGTGAGACACACAAGGAGGGTGTGGCCGGCGGATCGCTTGGATGCCACGCATCAAGGGCGCTGCCGCCCCCGAAAACCGCCATGCGGTCCGGCCGCCCGGCCTGCCGCAGTTGCAGGATCAGCGACGGCGGGACGCCAAAGTAACGGGCGATTTCGCCGTCATTCAGGCCCAGATCTGCAAATGCAGTGACCACGGCAGCTGGCCACGGGCCTAATCTGTCTTTGGCTGGAGGCTCATGCTGGACGCCCGCTGGAAATCCCACGGCTTGCTCCCTTTTACCGAAGCCAACTGCATTCCGGTGCCGGGTTACTGCGTGACAACCACCGTGCACGCCGCGTGGTGCAGCACCTTCTGGGACACGCTCCCCATCAGTATCTCGCGGACCAGACCCAGCCCGCGCCTGCCGATGACGATCATCCCGGCATTGCTGGATTCGGCGGTTTTCAGAATACCGTCTGCGTAGTCGCCGGCGCAAAGATGCGTGACCACGTCCTGCGCGCCGGCGTCCTTGGCGCGATGCTCTGCCCAATCGAGGATCGTTTCGCCTATGGCCAGGATCGCGTTTGCCTTGTCGCGCTCTTCGGTTGCGCTGGCAAACAGCCCCAGGAAGTTCGCGGGCTGGCCG
>NZ_JBHUPT010000083.1:0-49214 GCF_049056525.1 Leisingera coralii
CATAACGTCACCACGCGACTTGCAACCGCGGGGCGGACCATACATTTTTCCCAGCATTTCCTTGAGTGTGGCGACATCAAGCATTTGCTCCGCCAGCATCTTCTTCAGCTTGGCGTTCTCTGCCTCCAGCGCCTTCAGCCGCCGGGCGTCCGAAACTTCCATGCCGCCATACTTCGACCGCCACTTGTAGAAGGTCGCATCGCTGATGCCGTGCTTGCGGCACAACTCTTTCGCGCCCATTCCGGCCTGGTGCTCCTTCAGAATGCCTATGATCTGCTCTTCGCTGAACCGGCTTCTCTTCATCGTCTGTCTCCTCGGTTGGAGAACAGGCTAACCTCAAAGCGAGGACATTTCAGGAGAGCACGTCACGGGCGATGGGCGTGGTTGCAGCGGTTCTTCTTGCCTTCGGTGTTCGCCGGACGCGAGACACCGGAGTAAATCAATGGTGGTCCCTTCTGGTCCTCGTCCCGCCAGCGAACCTAGCTCTGATGGTGTTCCTGCTGCTGGTTCCGACCGACGAATTCAAAGACGCCCCCGTCTAACCACCCACACCACCGGAGATCCGTCACCATCGGGTCTCCGCCGCCACCGCTCGTCAGCGGGTCGATAGCGACAGGCTGGGATGTTTCGGCTGGGATGTTGGCGCTGGGATCTTGGGTGAGCGGCCTGGAGACGGCCCGGTTTCTGGGGCGGTTCGGTAGTTCCCTGACCGCCAGCGACCCGCTCACCCAAGATCCCAGCGCCAACATCCCAGCCTAGAACCGCTATCGACCCGCTGACGAGCGGTGGCGGTGGAGAAATTCCCTCCGGCGGTTTTGTCTGCGGGAACCCTTTCAGCTTCGACGCCCGAATTCCATTGCAGGAGAAGGAAGACCGTCAAATCGAGCCCTTTGACGCTGAATGGCCGCACTCCTTCGAGGTGTTTGATGCAGCCGAACCTATCCGGGTGGACGACGCCCGCCGGAAGCTGGCGCTCTGGCGTTACGATTACAACACCGTCAGGCCGCACTCATCGCTCGGGAACAAAACACCGTCCGAAGCGCGCCGGACGCCTGAGCAATTTGAGGGCTCCGCGCCCGGCGCGCTTGCCCAGCCCGAAACCGACGACTATCAAAACCAAACCCGAAGACTCTCGTTATGAACGAGGGACCAGTGGGGGGCAGGTCACTTGCCCCATCAGAACCTCAACCTGCCGCAACTTTGAGACAATCTCTTCGGGCTTCGGTCGCTTGTTTGCCATTCTTGGTCCTCCGTTTCCTAAACATAGGGGGGACCAGTTCAGTTGGGGGGGCTCTACTATTGAGCCCACCAAGCGCCTTAGGCCTGCAGCCGCCAGTCCTCTTCGTGCTCCAGTCCGCTGGCGTCCCGTCCGGTGCCTGCGGCCTGCGTGCGGAAGGTGCCGATGGCTCCCGCCATGGCCTGAGCTTCCTTGGACAGGCCCAGGCTGGAGGAGGTGACCTCCTCGAACAATGCCGCGTTGCGGGTCGTTGCGTCGTCGAGATTGGCCATTGCCGTATTGATCTCTTGGAGACTGCCAGATTGCTCCGAGGACGCCTGGGAGATGGACTTCATCAGGTCGGCCGCGCTGGCGACAGAGGCGGAGATTTCGGTGATCGCCGTGCGGGTCTGCTCGACCAGATCCGCACCGAGTTCGACGTTCTGGCCGGCTTCGTCCACCAGCGCAGCGATTTCCGTGGCGGCCTCCTTGGACCGGTGCGCCAGGGTCCGGACTTCCGAGGCGACGACGGCAAAACCTTTGCCGACAGTGCCCGCACGGGCCGCTTCGACGCCGGCATTCAGCGCCAGCAGGTTGGTCTGCTGGGCAATCGCCTCGATCATGCCGATGATCCGGGAAATCTTTTCGGAACTTTCCTTGATCGCCTCCATCGCGCCGTAGGTCCGCTTCACCACTTCGATGCTTTCGCTGGCGTTCTGGCGCGCCGCCTCGACCGAGGCTGAGGCTTCGCCGGAGGCCTGGGCGGTGCCGGCGATGGACACCGAAAGCTGGTTCACCGCAGCCGCCGTTCCGGCCAGGGTCTGCGCTGTGTGCTCCGAACGCTCGGAAAGGTTGCGGGACGCCGAGGATATTTCAGTGCTGCCGCCGGCGATCGACTGCCCGCTGGCGCTGAGGCTGCGCACGGAGGCCTCCAGCTTCTCCAGCGCCACGTTGAAATCATCGCGCAGCTTGGCATACCCCTCCCCCATCTCGCCGCGGATGCGGTAGGTCAGATCGCCTTGGGACAGCCGTTCCAAGCCGCTGCCGATAGCCGTCACGGCGGCCGCCTGCTCGGTAAGGCGCGCGTTGCGCTCAGCCTCGGCTGCAGCCTCCACCTCTGCCTTTTCCACCAGCCCGTCGCGGAACACCGACAGCGCCGTGGCGATGCGGTAGATCTCATCGCTGGAGCGCTCGTAACCGGTCACCGGACGCAGGTTGCCCGCGGCCAACCGTTCAGTGGTGCCGCTGATGTCGGCCAGCGGGCGCAGGATGAGGATCCGGGTCAGGACCAGAGCCGCCAGGAACACCCCCGCCGCCACTGCCGCCAGGATCTGCAGCTGCCGCTGCGCTGCGGTCACATCTGCGGCAAGCCCGTCCGCGATCGAGGCAATCTCCAGCTGGCTTTCAGCTCCCAGAGAGGTCGCCTTGTGAGAAAATTCAAGCACCGCCTCCACCGTAGCCCGCGACGCCGCCGCGGCTTCGGCAGCGGCCTCCAGGGCTGCGACCTTGAACACCGGCAGGCCCTGGGAAGGGTCAGCCAGCGCCACCATCCCCTTCAGCTCCTTCTCAAAGACGCCATCATTGAAACCGGTATAGCCCGCCAGCTCCTCGGCGGCCTCCTGCAGCGGCCCGGCGGCGGCACGGGCCGTGGGAATGTCATGCGCAGCAGCCATGTCCAGCGCCGCAACCTGGAAGGCGCTGATCCAGCTATTGATTTCCAGCAGCTGCTGCAGGACGCCGACCTGGTTGTCCAGCAGGCCCTGAATTGCAGTGCGGTTGTCGTCGCTGGCCTGGGTGGCCGCAACCGACAGGGTGAACACCATACGCTCCATCGCCTGGGTCAGCGGGCGCACACTGGCATTGCGGGCAGCCAGCACCTCCTTGCGGCTGTCTTTCAGCTCCTTGCGGCTGGCCGTCAGCGTATAGCGGAACAGCTCGACACCTTCGCTGACCTTTTTCACCCGGAAGGCATCCAGGCCCAGGTCCTCAAGCCGCCCCATCACCGGCTCCAGCCGCTTCAGCGCGTCATTGGCCATTTTCTTGAGCGCCCTTTTGGTGGGCACATCGCGCACATGCCCCAGCGCCAGCGCCGCGCCGGACAGGATGCTGATGTCCGCCCGCGCTTCCAGCAGTGTCTGCAGGCCTCCGAATTGCTGCTCCACCAGGTTGTTCAGGACCTCATCGACCTGGATGATGGTTTCTTCGCCGCCGTCCATCAGGCTGTCGCGGGCCTCGGAGGCGACCACAACAAGCTTATCCTGCACCGCCTGGCTGAGGGTTTGCAGGCTGGCCGTCTGAGTGTCGATCCAGGCCTGGTTGCGGAAGGCCCCCTTGCGCGCCGCAATCAGATTGCTGAGCATTTCCGCGGCGGCAGACGCCTCCGGCGCAAAAAGGGCCTGCTCATCCGCGGGCAGCCCGGAAACGGTTGCGTCGAGATTTGCAATGGCGGCAGCGGCCTCTTCCTCGGCCTGGGCCAGCGTCTCAGCCGATCCGGCCTGCAAAACGCCGATCATCGTATTCTTGGTGCGGCCTGCGGCATTCACCAGCCGGCTGCTCAGCTCCAGCTGGGGCACCTTCTCCTGGGTCAGAACTTCCATCTGACGGCCGGTCTGGGAGAACACGAGGGTGACCAGCACACCGCCAACGGCGGAGGCCGCGCCCATTGCCATCAGAATAAGCGTGATCTTGGCGCCTATGCTGGAAAACAGCCGGAAACGGCGCTGTGCCTGAACGTCATTTGTAGTAGTCATAGTCTCACCCAAGTTATCCGCCCGCATACATCTGAGCCCGGGCCAGTCAGCGGGCCGCCCCACTGCCGCGATGGTCAGGCCAGGCATTCAACGGTGCAGGGCCGCTGCCACGCAATTGCCCGCGTCTATTCGTTAGAAGGGCGGGAAGAATCTAAAAGAAGCATGAGCAGAGCAGGGAAAATCAGTTGCATTTTACCGGCCGGCAGCTAAGGCCGCGGCGCCGGAGTTGGATTGCCACTGTTTTCTTGGGCCCTGAGGCTAGATGGCGTCCGAGAGCCGCCACACAGCATGCAGTGGCAGGTTCGCGGTTTCCATCACCGGACGGTAGCCGGTCAGCGGGTCGAACTCATGGCGGATCTCGCCGCCCTCACGGCGGGTGGTCAGCAGAACCGGGCGGCCATTGACCTGTTCGCCGGAAACCGAAACCGGCAATGTGCCAGTGAGCCAGCCGCCATAGCTGACGGCACCATTGCGGCCGCGGAGGACAATCTCGAAATAGTCTAGCGCTGCCATGCGGAAAATCAGGTCCGCGCCCCCCTCCGCACTGCTGCCAAGATGCTCGACCGTCAGTTCTGCGCCGATCAGATTACGGACCGAGTACCCCCAGCGGTGCATGAAATCTTCCACAATATCCAGGATTTCCTGTGTCCGCTCCTCGGGCTGCACAGCAGGTCCGAAATCAGAGAAACGACGTTCAAATGCCAGATTTTCGCTCACGCCCCCTCCCTACTCTGCCCGTTACCGGTCTTGATTGCCCCAGCCCGCCGCCAGTTACCAACGGGTGCTAACATGTGCGGCCCGGCCTTTCGGCAAATGCCCCGAATACGCATTACCAGGCGTCACCCGGCAGCAGGCATACGGGGGTGCCGGACCGGTGCTAGTCCGGCACGCCGGCTTGCCGCAAGGCAGAGGCCCATTCCGGCCCGGCCGGGCTCATTGCGGCCGGGTTGTCCCGCTGGAATTGCGACAGGCAGAATTTCGGCGCGGCCTCAAGCAGTTCCTGCACCGCGGTCTTGGCCTCGTCGCCCCGACCGGACATCTGCAGGGCAATCGCCTTGGAGCGCAGCGGCACCGGGAAGGCGCCTTTGGCCGCCAGCGAGCGGTCGGCCAGTTCGATCGCGCGGCCATAGTTGCGGGCCGCCAAATGCGCCAGTGCCGAAATCGCGTCGAAGTAGTAGCGCTGCGGGCCCAGAGGGGTCAGCTGCCGGGCCGCGTCGGTCATCTGCACCGCCTCATCCGGCATATCCTGATAAGCAAGCGTCGCCCCTTTCAGCAGCAGCGCCAGGGCTTCGTTCGGATTGTCGCGCAGCGCCAGGTCATAGGCATCCTGTGCCAGGTCGAACCGGAAGGTCAGGTGGCTGGAGATCAGCCCCTTGAGCGTGTGGGCCAGCGAAAATCCCGGCGCCGCTTCAATAGCCGCCTCCGCCATCCCGCTGGCGAGGCGGCTGTCCTCCTCGCGGTTCGGCGACAGCCCCTTTTCGACCCGCATCACATGCCAGAACCCCATCCAGGTCAGCGGCAGCGCATGTTTCGGCTCGCGCTCCAGCAGATGGGACAGGATTTCATGCGCCCGCTGGAATTTCTGCACATCCATTTCCTGCATCAGCGAAATTGCCGCCATCAGCAGCACGTGGCTTTCCAGCGCCTTCAGCGGCTTGAACCCGGCCAGCCGCACCGCCTCGCCCGCGGCACTCTGGCCGATCTGCAGCGTGGCGTTGCGCAGCACCGAGCTGCGCCCCTCCATCAGGCTGCTCTTGCTGCCTTCGAAATTGCGCGACCAGATCACCTTCTCCCGGACCGCATCATGCAGGTCTATTTCGGCGCGGTACCGGCCGCCTTCGCTGGTGACTGTCCCCGACACCAGATAGTCGACCCCCGCAACCGAA
The DNA here is from genome assembly GCF_049056525.1 of Leisingera coralii. Lineage (NCBI taxonomy): Bacteria > Pseudomonadati > Pseudomonadota > Alphaproteobacteria > Rhodobacterales > Roseobacteraceae > Leisingera > Leisingera coralii. Next base: position 5,853 of record NZ_JBHUPT010000083.1, read on the forward strand.
GACACCTCGGCCGGGCGCACGGTTTCCGGGTCGAATTGGCGTGAAGCAAGATAGGAGGTCACCGAGAAAGCCCAGCTGCGCGACAGGTGCCGCGACAGTTCTTCGGACATCAGCGATCCAAGCGGCGCATCCGCATCGCCCGGCGACCGGTGGACAAAAGGCAGCACCGCAATCGAGGGCAGCAGCCTGTCCAGGATCACACGCCCCGGGGAGACGCCGGCATCGGGCGCCGGCTGCGCAGCCCCGCGGGCAAACTCCGCACGGGTTTCCGCCAGCCAGGCATTAAAGGCGGATTCATGCGGCAGCTCAAAGCCTTCCATGAATTCTGCACTGCCCGTACAGCCGTCCAGCTCCACCCGGGTCAGGTCCAGGATGACCCGCTCCCGGTTGGCAAACAGCAGTTTGGCCGCCTCCGGGCCGAGATGCCGCCGCAGCGTCGACAGTGCAGTGCGCAGGCTTGCCTTGGCCTGTTCCGGCTGCGCCAGGCACCACAGTGTCTTCTCCAGAAACGCACGTGTCCGGATCCCTCCGTCGGCCGTGGACAGCAGCGCCATCAGCGCCTGGTGCTTGGCCCCCAGTTGCACGCTCACCCCGTCCGCGCGAAAAACGCCAAAAGCCCCAAACCGGCAAATCTTGAGAAAGACAGTCATCCGCCAACCCCACTAAACGCTTGTTACAACCGATGTTAAACTACCATCATATTGCATTGACTAAATTTGCTTTGCAATTATTGATTGTAAAAATTTAAACGCTCAGATCAGTACCAGCCCGCAAAGCCGGGTGCCGCATTCACTCGCCTCAACATAATTGACCCACGTCAGCTTAAATCCTTGTCGCGCTGAAAGCGGCCTGAGAGCGTGATTTACAGCTCATGCCCTGCAGCTCAAGCAGCCCCGAGTAAAAACGGGCATCTCACACGGAATACGTGCAAATTCTATTCCTCAGGATAGCGGCGGGATTATCTCCGCAAATTCAGCGCCCTTACAGGCAGGCCGCAGCCGAACCTGCATGGGCGGATCCCAGGCTCAAGCCCAAAACAGCGGCAAATCTGCTCAACACAAGGCAGTTCAAAAAACCAAAGAAAAAACGCCCAGGCGCGGCGCCAGCCGCGGCACTGACTCGAAGATGCAATTTCGAAGTTCTGCCAACCTGCCCCCCCTGCCCCGCCGGGACAGGGAACGGCCGCGCCGTGAAAGTCTGCGGCGGAGACCCCAAGTCCGGCCGGAAAGCGCCAAACCTGACCAAGCGGTGGCGCGGAAAAAGAGCCTTGCCCTAGGCCTCAGGCACGAAACGGTACCCGCTGCCGGATCGTTCTGCCCGCCCGATACCGCCGCCAGGCAAATGGTAGCCAATCAGCCGCATCCGGTCTGAGACCAGCTGGTCCAGCAGGCGCAGGCGCGTTGCTGCGGCGGCCTGCGGATCCTGGTCGGAGCCTATGGGCCAGGCAGGCTCGGCAAAGCTGACGTGATGATTGCCAACCGCGTCGCCCAGGATCAGGACGCTTTCACTGCCGCTGCGGATTTCGAACGACATATGCCCCGGCGTGTGGCCCGGGGTGGCCCGGGCGGCAACGCCGGGCAGGATTTCCGCACCATCGGTGAACAGCTGCACCCTGTCCTCCAGCACCTCCATCCGGCGGCGGGCTCCGGCGGCCATGGCAGCGCGGCTGCTGCCGATGCTGGCGGCAGTATCCGGGTCGTACCAATACTCCCATTCGCCCTGCCCCATCAGGAACGCAGCTTCGGGAAACAGCAGATCGTCGAAATCGTCCAGCACCCCCCAGAGGTGATCCGGATGGCAATGGGTAAACACCACATGGGTCACCTCCTCCCGGGCAACCCCGATGGCCTCCAGCGCCCCTGGCAGCCTGCCAGCACTGTCCTGGAACCCGGGCCCGGAGCCCGCGTCGAACAGCACCACCCGGCCCTCGTCCCTCAGCAGGGTGACGTTGACTTCTGGCTTCAAAGGTCCGGAGGCAATCCCGTACTGCTGGAGAAGCGGTTGCAGCGCCTCCGGGTCCAGCCCGCCAAAGATAAACTCCGGCGGCAAGGTAAGGTGGCCGTCCGACAGCGTTTCAATCTGCTTGGCACCCAGCCTGATGCTGGACAGCGCCCATCCAGGCGCCGCTGCCGCCGCCAGCCCCGCCGCAGCCGCCAGGCCGAAATTCCGTCTGCTTAAGGCCATGACCTTTCCCCCGCTTCGCTCATCTCACATCAAATGCAAATATTCCATTTGATGAATTATATAATACATCGCGGCAGCGAGGGAAACGCCTGCTTTGCCGCAGCCCGGCCAGCGGTAGCGTCACGAAAGCCCCAAAGCCGCACAATGGCTGCGCAACGCGGCGCAAAACCGCTGCGCGGCGGCACTCAGCTGGTGCTCTCGGCGGGTGCACAGGCCCACGGGGCCCAATGTGCTGTCCGTGTTCAACGGCAGTGCTGTCATGGTGCCAGCCTCCAGTTCGGGCCGCACTACACCGTGGCTGATGATCCAGACCGCCTGATGGGCCAGAACAAACCGCCGCCCGAAAGACGGGGAGACCGTCTCGACCGGGAACCGCGGCAGCGCCAAGCCCTGTTCCAGAAACATCCGCTCGACAAAGGGGCGGATGATTGAGCCTTCCGACGGCATCAGCACCGGATAGTCCTCAAACACCCCCGGCGGCAAATGGGCAACGCCGGCCAGCGGGTGACCTTTCGCGACCACCACGGCGACCCGCTCGCGATACAGCGGATCAAACTCCACTCCGGCCATGGTCTCGGGCGCGGGCAGCCGGCCGACCACCACATCCAGACTGCCGCGGCGCAGCTGGTCGATCAGATACTGATTGCCGCCGGACATCACCAGGAACCGCCCCGGCGCGCTGCCTGCGCGCAGTTGCGCCAGCGTGTCCGGCACCAGATCGGCGGCCACGGTCGGCAGCGCCCCGATGGAGACCAGCGGCCCCTCCGCCTCCCCCAGCCCCTGCAGCAGCGCCACCCCGTCCCGCGCCAGCGCCAGGCTGCGCCCAGCATGGTCCCGGAACAGCTCGCCATAACTGCTGAGCCGGATGCCGCGGCCGTGCTTCTCTACCAATGGCTTGCCGCAGACCTCCTCCAGCTCGCGCAATGCCCGGGTAACCGCCGGCTGGCTCATGCCCAGCGCTTCAGCCGCCTGGGTCACGCTCATCTTGCGGGCGACTTCGACGAAGACTTCAAGATGGCGCAGCTTCAAAGATGACGAGAGACGCATATCAGTACGGGTATTATTTTATGTCTGATTGAGAATTATACAGATCATCCCCGGTATGCGATACTCCCCGCAAAGGGAGGCTGCAATGACGCAAGACCGTTACGACCGCGGCATGCAAATACGGCGCAAGGTGCTGGGCGATGCCCATGTGGACCGTGCCGAGGCCGCAAAGACCGCGCTGGATCAGCCGTTTCAGGAGCTGATTACTGAGGCCGCCTGGGGCACGGTCTGGGCGTCGGACCGGATCTCCTTGCGGGAACGGTCGATGCTGACACTGGCGCTGCTGGCAGCCACCGGCAACTTTGCCGAGATCCCGATGCACATCCGCGCCACCGCCCGCACCGGCGCCAGCCAGCATGACGTGATGGAAGCGTTCCAGCATGTGGCCATCTATGCCGGGGTGCCGCGCGCCAATCAGGCGCTGAAGCTTGCCAAGGAAACCTATGCCGCAATGGCAGCCGAAGGAGAGGAGCCTGCATGAACACGCCGCCGAAACAGGGGGAGTTCTATCAGCGCGACCGGTGCTGGCACCCGCCAGCCCTGTCGCAGGACTACAAGACCTCGGTCACCCGCTCGCCGCAGTTTCCGCTGATCAGCCTGGAAAACACCGCCAGCGAGATCACCGGCCCGGTGTTCGGGCACAACGACATAAATGCCACGGACAACGACCTGCTGACGAACTTCGCCCAGCCCGGCGAAAGCCCGATCGGCGAGCGCATCATCGTGCATGGCCGGGTGCTGGACGAAAACGCGCGTCCCGTGCCGAACACGCTGGTGGAGATCTGGCAGGCCAATGCCTCCGGCCGCTACCGGCACAAGAAGGACACCTACCTCGGCGCGCTGGACCCGAACTTTGGCGGCTGCGGCCGCACCCTGACGGATGAAAACGGCTGCTACAATTTCCGCACCGTGAAGCCCGGCGCCTACCCCTGGCGCAACTGGGTGAACGACTGGCGGCCTGCGCATATCCACGTGTCGGTCTTCGGCTCCGGCTTTGCCCAGCGGCTGATCACCCAGCTGTACTTCGAGGGCGACCCGCTGATTGCCCGCTGCCCGATCGTGAACACCATACCGGACCCGGAGGCGGTGGAGATGCTGGTGGCCCGGCTCGACTTGAACGCCACCATTCCGCTCGACACCATCGCCTACCGCTTTGACATCGTGTTGCGCGGGCGGCGGTCCACGCTGTTCGAAAACCGGCTGGAGGGGAACTGATGCGCCAGAAGCTGGACTATCTGAAGGAAACCCCCTCTCAGACCGCCGGGCCATATGTCCATATCGGCCTCGCCCCCGGCGCGGCGGGGTTCGAGATCTACGATCAGGAGCTTGGCTGGGACATTGCCGGGCCCAACGCCAAGGGCGAGCGCATCCGGGTTGAAGGCATAGTGACAGACGGCACCGGTTCGCCGGTCAAGGACGTGCTGCTGGAGGCCTGGCAGGCCAATGCAGACGGCGTCTATGCCCACCCGGAGCATACAGGCGGGGTGGAGGAGGGTTTTCGCGGCTGGGGCCGGGTGATCACCGATTTCGAAACCGGCGAATGGGGCTTTGACACCGTGAAACCCGGGCCGGTCATGGGCCGTAACGGGCAGATGATGGCACCGCATATCAGCCTGTGGATCGTGGCGCGCGGCATCAACGTGGGACTGAACACCCGGATCTATTTCGAAGACGAGGCAGAGGCCAATGCTGCCGACCCGGTGCTGAATGTGATAGAGTGGGAGCGCCGCCGGGTCACCCTGATCGCCAAGCGTGAGCTGCGCGGCGGCACGCCTGTCTACCGTTTCGAAATCCGCCTGCAGGGCGAAAATGAGACCGTGTTTTTCGATATCTGAAGGGGAATTCCATGAGCAAACCCTGCATCATCTGCGTCGCCATCACCGGCTCGGTGCCGACCAAGGAAAACAACCCGGCGGTGCCGGTCACCATCGAAGAACAGATCGAAAGCACCCATGAGGCTTTTGAGGCCGGTGCCTCGATTGCCCATTGCCATGTGAGGAACGACGACCAGACGCCGACCTCGGACCCAGAGAAATTCGCCCGCTTGATGGAGGGGCTGCAGAAACACTGCCCCGGCATGATCATCCAGCTGTCGACCGGCGGCCGCTCCGGCGCTGGCCGGGAGCGCGGCGGAATGCTGCCCCTGCGCCCCGACATGGCGTCGCTGTCGGTGGGCTCCAACAACTTCCCAACCCGGGTCTATGAGAATTCCCCTGATCTGGTGGACTGGCTGGCCTCGGAAATGCGCGCTCACGAGGTGAAGCCGGAGATCGAAGCCTTTGACCTGTCGCACATTCACCAGGCGGTGAAGATGAACCGGGAGGGGCGCATTCCCGGCAAGCTCTACGTGCAGTTCGTGATGGGGGTGAAGAACGCGATGCCCGTCGACAAGGACGTGTTCGACTACTACGTCAAGACCATGCAGCGGCTGGCGCCGGAGGCCCAGTGGTGCGGCGCCGGCGTCGGAGCCGGGCAGATCCTGGTCAACGAATGGTCCATCGCCGCGGGCGGCCATACCCGCACCGGGCTTGAGGACAACATGCGGCTCGACCGGGACACCCTGGCGCCCTCCAACGCGGCGCTGGTGAAACGGGCGGCAGAGCTGTGTGAAAAATACGAGCGCCCCGTCGCCACCTGGCAGCAGGCCCGCGAGATCCTGGAGCTGCGGCCCGCCTGAGGCCGCCTGCTTCGGGCCGCAGGCCCGAAGCCATGCCCAAGGCCGCAAGGCGGCCCGTCAGGGCCGCCGCGGGCGCGGGAGCGCCCCGCCCTCTTTGCTGCTCAGATCATCCCTCGCCAGACAGGTCTTTGAGGATCGGACAGTCCGGACGGCTGTCGCCAGCGCAGCTGTTGACCAGCTCGCCAAGCGTGTCGTGCATCGCCTGAAGATCCGCGATCTTCTCCTCGATCTTGGCCAGATGCTCCTGCGCCAGCTGTTTCACATCGGCGCTCGCGCGGCTTTCGTCCTCGTAAAGCGCCATCAGGGTGCGGCAGTCCTCGATGGTGAAGCCCAATGCCCGGGCACGGCCCAGAAAGGCCAGCTTGTGCAGATCGGTCTCGGCAAAGCAGCGGTAGCCGTTAGCGCTGCGGTGCGGCTTGATCAGGCCAATGTCCTCGTAGTAGCGGATTGTCTTGGCGGGCAGGCCTGAGCGGCTGGATACGTCCCCGATGTTCATGCGCGCGCCTCCTGCTTGCCGGCTTCCTTGGCCGCAGATACGGCCTGCTCCTCATCTATGGCAGGTTTCAGGCGGCGCAAGCGCAGGGCATTGGACAGCACAAACACGCTCGACAGCGCCATCGCGCCCGCGGCCAATGCCGGCGACAGCAGCGGCCCGCCAAAGGGATAGAGCACCCCGGCGGCCACCGGGATCAGCAGCACGTTATAGCCAAAGGCCCAGCCCAGGTTCTGGCGGATGTTGCGCATGGTGGCGCGGCTGACGGTCAGCGCATTCACCACCCCGCGCAAATCGCCGGAAACCAGCACCACATCTGCCGCCTCGATGGCAACGTCGGTGCCGGTGCCGATGGCGATGCCTGCATCCGCCGCTGCCAGCGCCGGCGCGTCATTGATGCCATCCCCGACGAAAGCCAGCGCGCCATGCTCCGCTTGCAGCTCCTGCAGCGTCTTGACTTTGTCCGCAGGCAGGCATTCGGCTTTCACCGCGTCAATGCCCAGCCGCCTGGCAATCGCTTGCGCCGTCGCGGCCGCATCGCCGGTGATCATCGCCACCTTCAGCCCCTGATCGTGAAACGCCTTGATCGCCGCAGGGGTGCCCGGCTTGATCGGGTCAGCCACCGCAATCACCGCCGCCGCCTGCCCGTCAATGGCCGCGTACAGCGGGGTTTCGCCGCGTTCCGCGAGCCTTTCACCTTCCGCCGCCAGCGCGCCAAGCGCAATGCCTTCGCGGGCCATAAGCCGGGCCGCGCCAACCAAAACCGCGCGCCCCTCGGCCTGCGCCCGCAGGCCATAGCCCGGGATCGCCTCAAAGGCGTCCGCCTTGGGCAGCCTCTTACCCGCCGCTGCAGTAATGGCGCGGGCGATGGGGTGTTCCGACTGCGCCTCCGCCGCGCCAGCCAGGCGAAGAACTTCCTCGCGGGTAAAACCCTCGGCGCAGATCAGCTCGGTCAGAGCCGGGCGGCCCTCGGTCAAAGTGCCGGTCTTGTCGAGCGCCACTACCCGGACTTCCTGCAGCCGCTGCAGCGCGTCGCCTTTCCGGAACAGCACCCCCATCTGGGCGGCGCGGCCGATGCCCACCATGATCGAGGTCGGCGTTGCCAGCCCCATCGCACAGGGGCAGGCGATGATCAGCACCGAAACCCCAGCCACCAAGGCCAGCGGCAAGGAGGGCGCCGGGCCGAACAGGGACCAAGCCAGCACCGTCAGCGCCGCAACCGCAATCACCGCGGGCACGAACCACAGGGTGATCCGGTCCACCAGCCCCTGCACCGGCAGCTTGGCGCCCTGGGCCTGCTCTACCATGCGGATGATCTGCGCCAGCACGGTGTCGCGGCCGACGCGGGTGGCGCGGAATTCCAGCGCGGAGTTGCCGTTTATGGTGCCCGCTGTCACCTCATCGCCGCGGGATTTGGCCACCGGCACCGGCTCACCGCTGATCATGCTCTCATCGATGTAGGAGCTGCCCGACACAATCTCGCCGTCCACAGCGATACGCTCGCCCGGGCGGACCCGGATCAGGTCCCCTGCCCCGATCTCCTCGACCGGGGTTTCTACCGCTTCGCCGCCGGCAACCACCATGGCGGTTTTCGGCTGAAGCCCGGCCAGCTTGCGGATCGCCGCGCCGGTGCGCCCCTTGGCGCGCGCCTCCAGGAACCGGCCGGTCAGGATCAGCACCACGATCACCGCGGCGGCCTCGTAATAAACATTGGCAGTGCCTGCGGGCAGCAGCCCGGGCGCGAAGGTGGAGATCACCGAGAACCCGTAAGCGGCGGAGGTGCCCAGCGCCACCAGCGCGTTCATGTCAGGCGCCCCCCGGAACAGCGCCGGGAAACCCTTGCTGTAGAACTGCCGCCCCGGCCCGGCCAGCACCAGGGTGGCCAGCGCGAATTGCAGCAAGTAACTGTTCTGCATGCCGATATTGGCCACAACCCAGTGATGCAGCGCCGGGATCGTGTGGCCGCCCATCTCGATCAGGAAGGCCGGCAGGGTCAGCAGCGCGGCGATCAGCACCTGCCGGGCCAGCGCGGCAATCTCATCCGCCTTGCGCTGGCTCGCCTGCTCCGCCTCATCCGCGGCACCGCTGCTCAGGCGTGCCGGGTAGCCTGCCTCTGTCACCGTGCGGGCCAGATCGGCTGCGCGGGCCGCGCCGGTCAGAAACCGGACCTGCGCGGTTTCATTGGCCAGGTTGACACTTGCCGCCAACACCCCCGGCACCTCCAGCAGCGCCCGCTCCACCCGGCCCACGCAAGACGCGCAGTTCATACCGCTGAGAGCCAAGGTGATTTCCGACTCCGCCGCCGGGTAGCCCGCGGATTTGAGCGCATCCGTCAGCTGAACCAGCTGCACCTCCGGCGCGGCCTCGACCTGGCCGGTTGCGTTTGCAAGGTTCACCGAGGCCGTCTCGACCCCTTCGACCGCTGCCAGGGCACGTTCGGCGCGCCCGGCACAGCCAGCGCAGCTCAGGTTGGTGATTTGCAGTGATATACGGGTGTTTTCTGACATGGGAGACCTGCAGGCTTTATCCTATGTTAGGCCATATGAGGGTTCCAGTCAGGGGAAGGTCAAGGCCCCGCAGCAAGATTCCTTCCCAAAACTGGAAGCCTGCGGGCAAGCTGCTGGAAAACGCGGTTTTTTCTTCCTGAACAGATGGCGCGGACCGCCGCTCAGCTGTCGCATTCGGGGCAAAGCCCTGCCTGCCGGGACTGTTAGGGTGCCGAGGCAATGCTTGCGTGCGCCGGCCTGCAAATGTAACGCTGGGTCATTCCGGCCCGCGGCCCTGCCGCTGGCAACGCATTCACCCCGGACCCGCCCTGCGGCGGCCCGGCCCCGGAGAATATGGACGAAGGACCAGTCACATGATCAAGACCCGCGCCGCCGTTGCGGTTGCCCCCGGCAAACCGCTGGAAATCATGGAGGTGAACCTCGAAGGCCCCAAGGCGGGCGAGGTTCTGGTGGAAATCAAGGCAACCGGCCTGTGCCACACCGATGAATTCACCCGCTCGGGCGATGACCCCGAAGGCATCTTCCCGGCAATCCTGGGCCATGAAGGCGCAGGCGTCGTGGTCGAGGTTGGCGAAGGTGTCACCTCGCTGAAGCCCGGCGACCACGTGATCCCGCTCTACACCCCCGAATGCCGTGAGTGCGAATACTGCCTCAACCCCAAGACCAACCTGTGCCAGGCAATCCGCTCGACCCAGGGCCAGGGCCTGCTGCCGGACGGCACCACCCGGTTCTCGATGCAGGACGGCACCCCGATCCATCACTACATGGGCTGCTCGACCTTCGCGAACCACACCGTGGTGCCGGAAATCGCGCTGGCGAAAATCCGTGAGGACGCGCCGTTCGACAAGGTCTGCTACATCGGCTGCGGCGTCACCACCGGCATCGGTGCGGTGATCAACACCGCCAAGGTGGAAATCGGCTCCCGCGCGGTGGTCTTCGGCCTCGGCGGCATCGGCCTCAACGTGATCCAGGGCCTGCGGCTGGCCGGTGCCGACCAGATCGTCGGTGTTGACCTGAACCCGGGCAAGGTGGAAATGGCCGAGAAATTCGGCATGACCGACTTCGTCAACCCGGCCGAGGTCGAGGGCGATCTGGTGGCGCATCTGGTCGAACTGACCGGCGGCGGCGCTGACTACACCTTTGACGCCACCGGCAACGTTCAGGTGATGCGCACCGCGCTGGAATGCGCCCACAAGGGCTGGGGCGAAAGCATCATCATCGGCGTGGCGCCGGCCGGGGCCGAAATTTCGACCCGCCCGTTCCAGCTGGTCACCGGCCGGGTCTGGAAAGGCACCGCCTTCGGCGGCGCTTCCGGCCGCACCGACGTGCCGAAGATCGTCGACTGGTACATGGACGGCAAGATCGAGATCGACCCGATGATCACCCACAAGCTGACCCTGGATCAGATCAACGAAGGTTTCGACCTGATGCACGAGGGCAAATCCATCCGCGCCGTGGTGGAATTCTGATCCCCGGCCGAATGCCAGACCGCAAAACGCAGGCTCCCGGGCCTGCGTTTTCATTTTCGCATGCGGCTTGCCCTGCGGCGCTCAGCCTGCCCCAGCAAAAGGGCCAGGCCCGCGCATGAGGATCAGTCTTCGCCGACAGTTTCGACAGCATCCAGCCTGACACCGTAGCCCCAAAGGCGGCGCAGGTGCTTGAGGACCTCTTCCTGGTCCTCTTCATCCAGATGGATGCCATCGCGCACCGTGTGGGTCAGCTTCAGCTCCCGGTCGCCGCGCAAGTCCGCGTCCGTCACCTGAATATCCGGCTCCAGATAGGCCAGGTCGTACTGCTTGGCCAGGTCGCGCCGGATCGCCTTGTAGCCCGCACGGTTGTGGATCTGGCTGACAACCAGATTGGGCAGGTCCGCGTCATTGGTGAGGGTGAACAGCTTGAACTTGCGGATCAGGTTCGGCGACAGGAACTGCTGGATGAAGCTTTCGTCGCGGTAATTCGCCCAGGCATCGCGCAGCACGCCGCGCCAATCCGGGTTGCCCGCGAAATCCGGGAACCATTCCCGGTCCTCATCGGTCGGGTCCTGGCAGATGCGGCGGATGTCCTGCATCATCGCAAAGCCCAGCGCATAAGGGTTGATGCCCGAGTACCGCGGATCGTCGAATTCCGGCTGCATAACCACATTGGTGTGGCTGTGCAGCATCTCCATATAGGCGCCTTCGGTGATCTGGCCTTCCTCATAGAGCTTGTTGATGATGTAGTAGTGCACGAAGGTTGCGCAGCCCTCGTTCATCACCTTGGTCTGCTTTTGCGGATAGAGATACTGCGCCAGCATCCGAACGATGCGCAGGATCTCGCACTGCCAGGGCTCCAGCACCGGGCTGTGCTTCTCCAGGAAATACAGCAGGTTTTCCTGCGGCAGGTTCATCTGCTTGCGGCGCGCGCTGTAGGACGCATCCTCGGCGGCCTCCAGCTTGTCGCGCCCTAGGGTGCTATCGGTCCAGATGTCCAGCACGCTCTGGCCGCTTTCGTAGCCCTCGCGCACCTTCTGCATCGCGATCAGTTCCTCGCTGGTCGGCTTGGGCGGGCGCCCGTAACGGAACACGCCCTGGGACTGCAGCGCATGGGCGGCGTCCAGTACCTCCTCCACGGCGCTCAGCCCGTAACGCTCCTCGCAGGCGGCGATATAATTCTTGGCAAAGGCCAGATAGTCGTGGATGCCTGCCGCATCGGTCCATTGCTGGAACAGGTAGTTGTTCTTGAAGAAATGATTATGCCCAAAGGCCGCATGCGCCATCACCAGCGTCTGCATCGCCATGGTGTTTTCTTCCATGTTGTAGCTGATGCAGGGGTTGGAGTTGATGACGATCTCATAGGCCAGCCCCTGGCGGCCGGTCCGGTACAGCGCCTCGTCGCGGGCGAAATGCTTGCCGAAGGACCAGTGCTGATACATCAGCGGCAGGCCGACGCAGGAATAGGCATCCAGCATCTGCTCGGCAGAGATGATCTCGATCTGGTTGGGGTAGACATCCAGGCCGAGGTCTTCGAGCGCGATCTGCTCGATCGCGTCGCGCGCCTTCTCCATCAGCTCAAAGGTCCATTCCGGCCCGTCGAACAGCGGCTCGCGCGCCTTTTCAGCTGCCTGCATTCTGCACCCCTTTCACCTTGGGGAGGAAGAACTCCCGGAAAATCGGATAGATATGGCCGGGCTGCGACACCCGCTGCATTTCGAAATGCGGGGCCAGGCTCTTCACTTCGCGGTAGTTCTGCCACAGGTCTTCGCCTGCTTCCGGATTGTTGAGCAGCATTTCCGCCGCCTCGTCGACAATCTCCACATAGGCATAGAACTGGCTGACCGGCAGCAGGTCGTTCAGCAGGAGGTTTTTGCAGCGCGCCGAGTCATTGCCGAAGTTCTCCCCGTCGGAGGCCTGGGCGCCGTAGATGTTCCACTCATCCGGCGGATAGCGTTCGTCGATGATCTCCTTCATCTTCTCCAGCGCCGTCGACACGATGGTGCCGCCGGTTTCACGGGCGTAGAAGAAGGTTTCCTCATCCACTTCCTGCGCGTGATGGGTATGGCGCACGAACACCAGCTCGGTGTGCTCATAACAGCGCTCCAGGAACAGGTGCAGCAGCAGGAAGAACCGTTTTGCCAGATCCTTCTCGCGCTCCTGCATCGAGCCGGAGACATCCATCAGGCAGAACACCACAGCGCGGGAATTGCGGATCTTTTCCGGCACAAAGGTGTCATAGCGCAGATCCAGCGGGTCGATATAGCCGACCACCTTGCGCTTGCGCATGATCCCTTCCAGCCGCTTTCTCAGCTCCTCCAGGAATGCCTCCTGCGGCGGGGTGCGGTCATCGAGCGCCTCCAGTTCGGCAATCTGCTCTTCCAGTTCCCGCTGGGACTTCGTTGAGGGCCGCTGCAGCGCGATGCGGCGCCCCAGCGAGTTGCGCATGGTGCGCACCAGGTTGAGGTTGTTGGGCGTCCCGGCCGTGGTCAGGCCGGCGCGGCGGATGCCAATGGTTTCGGTCTCCACCGTGGCCTTTTCCACCAGGTCCGGCAGTTCCAGCCCGTCAAACAGGATTTCCAGATATTCTTCCTGGGTCAGGGTGAAGGAAAACTCGTCCTCGCCGTCGCCGTCCTCGGAGGCCTTGCGGCCGCCCTCGCCCGCGCCCCCCTGGGGCCGCTTGATGGTGTCGCCGACAACAAAATCCTTGTTGCCGGGCAGCACGTGGCGGCGGAGCCCGCCCTTGGAGGAATGGAAGAACCGCGGCTCCTTCAGCCCCCGTGACGGGATCGTGACCTTTTCGCCTTCGTCCGGGACGCCGCTGCCGCTCTGGATCGACTTCCCCCGGACCGACTGATCGACGCGCTCCTTAATATTCTCCCGGGCCCGCCGCAGGAACCGCTGGCGGTTCCCGAGGCTCTTGCCCTTCGGATTGGCGCGCCTGTCGATGAAATGATGCATGTTCCACAGCGCTCCTCTTTAGCCCGCCTTGTTGACGCGCATGTACCATTCGACCAGGCGCCGGACCTGACGGTCGGTATAGCCATGGCCGCGCATCCGCTCGACGAACTCCTGGTGCTTGCTCTCGGTCTTGCTGTCCTTCTTGGACCCGAAGGAGATCACCGGCAGCAGCTCTTCGACCTGGGAGAACATGTGCTTCTCGATCACGTCGCGCAGCTTCTCGTAGGAGTTCCAGGCCGGATTGGACCCGGTGTTGGCGCGGTGGCGCAGGGCGAATTTCACGACCTCGTTGCGGAAGTCCTTGGGATTGGCGATGCCGACCGGCTTCTCGATCTTGCTGAGCTCCGCATCCAGCACCTCGCGGTTATAGAGCTGGCCGGTATCCGGATCCTTGTAGTCCTGTTCCTCGATCCAGGCATCGGCATAGGCGATGTAGCGGTCAAAGACGTTCTGGCCGTACTCAGTATAGCTTTCGAGGTAAGCCTTCTGGATCTCGTTGCCGATGAACTCCTCGTAGCGCGGCGCCAGCTCGGTCTTGATGAACTCAAGATACTTCTGTTCCATCTCCTGCGGGAACTGCTCGCGCTTGATCATCTGCTCCAGCACATACATCAGATGCACCGGGTCCGCCGCCACCTCGTTGGTGTCGAAGTTGAAGGTGGTGGAGAGCACCTTGAAGGCAAAGCGGGTCGAGATGCCGTTCATGCCCTCATCCACGCCGGCCCGGTCCTGGTATTCCTGCACCGTCTTGGCCTTGGGATCGGTGTCCTTCAGGCTTTCGCCGTCATAGACCCGCATCTTGGAATAGAGGTTCGAGTTCTCATGCGGCTTCAGACGGGTAAGCACCGAGAAGCGCGACAGGATCTTCAGCGTCTCCGGCGCACAGGGCGCATTGCGCAACTCGCTGTTCTCGATCAGCTTCTCGTAGATTGACGTCTCATCCGAGACCCGCAGGCAATAGGGCACCTTGACGATCGACACCCGGTCGATAAAGGCCTCGTTGTTCTTGTTGTTCTTGAAGGACTGCCACTCGCTCTCGTTCGAGTGCGCCAGGATCAGGCCGCTGAAGGGAATGGCGCCGAAGCTTTCGGTGCCCATGTAGTTGCCTTCCTGGGTCGCCGTCAGCAGCGGGTGCAGCATCTTGATCGGCGCCTTGAACATCTCGACAAATTCCAGGATGCCCTGGGTCGCCCGGTTCAGGCCGCCGGAGAAGCTGTAGGCATCCGGGTTATCCTGGCTGAAGTGCTCCAGCTGGCGGATATCGACCTTGCCGACCAGAGTGGAGATGTCCTGGTTGTTTTCGTCGCCCGGCTCCACCTTGGCCACACAGATCCGGCGCAGCCGCGACGGATGCATGCGCACGACCGAGAATTTGTTGATATCACCGTCAAATTCATCCAGCCGCTGCACCGCCCAGGGCGACATCAGCCCCGGCAAGCGGTGCTGGGCAATGCCGTATTCCTCTTCCAGAACCTTGCCCATGCGCACCGGGTCAAACAGGCCCAGGGGGCTTTCGAAAATCGGCGAGATCTGATTGCCGGCCTTCAGCACATAGATCGGCTGATCCTCCATCAGGCGCTTCAGGCGTTCCGCCAGCGAGGACTTGCCGCCGCCGACCGGTCCCAGCAGGTAGAGGATCTGCTTGCGCTCCTCCAGGCCTTGCGCGGCGTGGCGGAAGTAGCCGACGATCCGTTCGATGGTGTCTTCCATGCCGTAGAAATCGTGGAAAGCGCTGTATCGCTTGATCGTGCGGTTCTGAAAGATTGGCCCGAGCCGCGCGTCCTTGGACGTGTCCACCAGCTCCTCTTCGCCAATTGCCCTCAGCATCCTCTCGGCGACGTTCGCGTACAGGCTTGGATCGTCGCGGCAGGCGTTCAAATAGTCCTGCAGCGGCATTTCCTGCTCGCGGGTTTCGCCGTACTGCTCTGCAAAAAGTTCGGCAATGTCTTTCATCGTGGATCAAGCCTCCTGGTTAACTGGCGCCGTTCCTCCTGGCGTTCCTTCGCGCACGGACAGACGGGTGCCCAGCACGTGGGCATAGGTGTCCGCGTCAGTGTTGAGTTCTGATTTCTGCTCGGCGCCGCTGCTGGCGTTATACGTCCTGCTGGCCGCTCTTTGCGGCGGCCTGTGCCCGGATACCAGGGCTGTCGGCGTCGTCTTAACTTACTCTCGAGCTTACACCAATTACATCCTTCTTCCTATCTGAAAGTGGTGTACTTTTAATTAATTGCCAGAAACTTTTGCGGGAAATTTTCTTCACATCGAAGCGACCAGCCCTTCCGGCGGCCCCTTCTGCACCGCGGCATTTCAAGGGTTTCCGTGCGCATTTCCACCAGTGGGCGACAGACGGAACGCAAACCCAGCCCCAGGGCGAAATCGGGAACAATTTACCTGCGTTTCAAGACCCGCCGCAGCCGGATCCGCTGCGGCAGCACGGTTTTGCCGCACCCCCGCCCCTGTCAAAAATCATTAAATTTCTGCGGCAGCCAGGACACGGTTAGCACCTTAATTACCGCAACGGCGGCGCCCCTACACTGGACAGGCCACGAGAAATCGTCACAGTATGGCCTCAAAATGGCCGCAAAAGACGGCCGCTGGGCGAAAGTACAGGCAACGGAACCACGCAGCGCGCGCCATATTCAGGCGCCGCCACGTACAGATGGGCGGTAAAACAATGAGCACGGTCGCATTTATTACCCGCGATATGGCGGGCACTACACAGCATGGAAATTTCTCCGAAGGCACACCTGCGGGCATTGATGCTGCAGCGGCCAAGGATATTTCGCTGAACCTCAGCCCGGCAGACGTCGAAAGCTATGCCCGCCGCGGCAGCGACCTGCACATCACTCTGGCCAACGGCCAGGAACTGGTGCTCGAGAACTACTATTCCTACGGTGCGGCCGGCGGCAAGAACCTGTTTCTGAGCTCTGAAGGCGAGTTCATCGAGGTGGTGCTGGAGGACAAATCCAGCGGCATGCTTTTTGCCACATACGAGCCGCTCGATCTGACTGGCAAGTGGAGCGCCTATGACGAGATGGTGTTCCTGGATGTCGACCGGATCGAGCCGGTGGTTGCTCCGCTCGCCGCGCCGCTGTTCGGCGGCCTGGGCGCTGCGGGGGCGGCCGCGGGCGTGGTCGGCGCCGCAGTGATTGCCAGCGGCGGCGATGGCGGCGGGGATGGCGGCGGCGGCACCCCGACTCCGCCGAGCGGAATTTACCCGACCGTTGATGACCCCGATGCAACTTATCCCGTGTCCGGCTCGACAACGGACCCTGTCGAAATCACCGGCACCGGTATGCCGGGTTCGGAAGTCACCGTCACGGTCGGCACCTCGACGGCGACCACAACTGTAGACGATGACGGAACCTGGGGCGTCACCTTCCCGGTGGATGACCTGCCGGAAGACGGCAATTACGATTCAACGGTTTACGTCATCGACCCGGACGGCACCGAGTTCGACCTCGACGGCCCGGCGGTTGTGATCGACACCGTGGCAGACGTCGCCCTGGACGAAGGCCAGGCCGGCGGCGACGACATGATCAACGCAGCGGAAGCCGCCGATGGCGTCACCCTGACCGGCACCGCCGAAGCCGGCTCCACTGTCGAAGTGACCTTCCAAGGCGTCACCCGCACCGTCACCGCAACCGATGAAGGCACCTGGAGCGCGGATTTTGCCGCATCGGAGATTGTCTCCGGCGAATATGATTCAGAGGTCACCGTCACCGCAACCGACAGCTTCGGCAATACCGACAGCGTGACTGGCACCATCCGCGTCGACACCACTACCGAGGTGGAGATCGACTCCGGCCAGGCCGGCGGCGACGATTTGGTCAACGGCTCCGAAGCTGCGGCGGGTCTGACCCTGACAGGCACCGGCGAGGCAGGGGCCACGGTCAGCGTGACCGTGGAAGGCGTGACCCGGACAGCGACAGTAGACGCGGACGGCAACTGGGCAGCAGAATTCGAAGCGGGCTCGCTGCCTGCCGGCGAATATGACACCACCGTCAGCGTGACCTCGACCGACGAGGCCGGCAATACAGCAACGGCCACCGCCGACCTGCGCGTGGACACGCTGGTCGACCCGCTCACCCTGGACTCCGGCAGCATCGAAGGTGACAACGTTGTCAACAAATCCGAGCGCAGCGACGGCGTGACGCTGACCGGCACGGTGGAGCCGGGCTCGACTGTGGTGGTGCAGCTTGGCGATGCCACGGAAACCGCCACGGTTGACGCCGATGGCAACTGGAGTGTGGACTTCGCCGCCTCCGATATTGCCCAGGGCAGCTATGATGCGGACATCACCGTCACGGCCACGGACGCCGCAGGCAACACCTCGGAAATCAGCGACACCCTGACCATCGACACCGAGGTGTCCCCCTTCACCGCAGACAGCGACCAGACCGATGACGACGTGCTGAATATCGCGGAACGCGCCGCCGGGCTGACCATGACCGGCACGGTCGAGGCGGGATCTGACGTCGAAGTGACCATCGGCGGCGTGACCCGGACTGCAACCGTGGACGCGGATGGCAATTGGAGCGCGGCCTTCGAGGCCGATGACCTGCCCGAAGGCGACACCACCGTCAGCGCGGAAATCACCGCCACCGACCCGGCCGGCAACACCCAAACCCTGACGGAAACCTTTGGCATCGACACCGAATATGATGCGCCGAACGTCGGCGACGTCATCAGCACCGGCACCGGTGTAAGCGGCTTTTTCAGCGATGATTTCGAAACCGGCGACACCGCGCATGAGCTGACCAGCGGCGGCGGCGTCTCGGATGTCACCGGCACCGAAACCGACCTTGGCGGCGGCCGGACCCTGTTCGACTTTGATGCGGATGTGCCGGATGGGTCGCATCTGGTGGTCAACCGGGTCGATGACGCGGGCAACAGCTCCGGCACCATGGTGGTCCTTGAGGACGGCGCCGATGCAACCGTGCTGGACCACGCGGGCCTGCCGCAGTTCAACATTGACGAGCTGAACCTGGTCCATGCCGATGGTGTCGACCTGACCCTGACCGAAGCGGACATCAACGCGCTGTCTGGCAACTCCGACACCCTGACCGTGCACGGCGAGTCGGATGACACACTCACCATTACCGGGGCGGCCGCAACGGGCACCGAGACCATCGATGGCGAGACCTACAATGTCTATACGCTGGGCAACGACGGCACCACGATCCTTGTCGATGAAGACGTCAACACCGTGATCTGATCTACCGGCCCGGCAGGTGTTGCCGCCGGGCCCAACACAACAAAAGCCTTAGACACAAGGGCAAGGGGCAGGATGCAACCGGGACGCTTTCTTTGCGCCATCGCAGTGATGTGCAGCCTGTCGGCCTGCGCCCAGTCACCGCTGTCCGGCGGCCCGGACACCGCGGCTGGAAGCGCCCCGCAAAGCAACTTCGCGCAATCGGGCGAGACCTCCTCTGAGGTGATCCAGCAGCTGATGGAGCGGCGTTCGCTGCTGGCCGGCGACAGCGCCTACGGCCAGGTCGCTGCGGCCGCCATTGCTGCCTCCTCCCGCGCTGCAGAGGCAGAGCTGATCAGCGCCAAGCTGAGAGCCGAGGCGGCGTCCAAGAACTGGCTGCCGACGCTGGGGCCTTCGGTCAGCCTGACCGATCTGGGCGATCTGGTGGCGGGTCTGCTGATCGAGCAGGTGCTGTTCGACAACGGCCGCCGCAAGGCTGAGCGGGCTTTCGCCGCCGCCGATGTCGAGGTTGCTGCGGTGAACCTGTCAGAGGACATGAACGGCCGGGTGGAGACCGCGATCGGCCTTTATGCCACCGCCTTGCGCGGTGACGAGAAGGCTGCCTATGGCAATCGCGCCCTGCGCCGGATGCAGGACTTCCGCCGGATCGTGCAGGGCCGCGTTGACGGCGGCGTGTCGGACCGCGCCGATCTCAATGTCGTGGACAGCAAGATCAGCGGCATCCGCACCGCTACCGCCACCGCCCAGGATGCTGCTGCCACCGCACGCGCGGAATTGCAGGCGATGACCGGCCAGACCTTCCCGCAGAAACCCGCGCATCTGGACATCGGCACTCCGCCAGAGCAGGTGCAGTTCCTCTCCGTGCTCAAGGCCGGCGCCGAGGCAGAGCGCACCATTGCCCAGGCCAAGACCGGGCGCGCAGGCCTGCTGCCGCAGATCTCAGCCGCGGGGAACGTTACCACTGACGGCTCAGGCGCCGGGATTACCCTAGGTGTCGGCCAGCCGCTGGGGCTGGGCACTCCTGCCGCCATCCAGGCGCTGGAAGCCTCCAAGGAGGCCGCCGCGCGCCAGGTGGGCGAAGCGGAGGAAGCCGCCCGCCGCACCTACAGCCGCCAGATTCAGCAGATCGCCTCCTACCGCCGCCAGGAGGCCGAGACAGCTGCCCTGGTGCGCCGCAGCCGTGAAACCTATGAGCTTTTCCAAAAACAATTCGAGGCGGGCCAGCGCCCGGTGATGGACGTGATCCAGGTCTATGAGGAGCTGGCGCGCCGCGAACAGGCCTTTATCGACGCGAAATACGAGGTGGTGCTGATCCAGCTGCAGCTGGCACGCGACCTGGGGCTGCTGGCCGATGGGGACAAGATTTGACCGACACGACGCAAAAGCCCCCCCGCCCCCTGCCCGCCTCCGGCAAGAAGCCGGTGCTGCGGGCGGTGCCCGCTTCGGGTGTCCGGGCCCCGGCACCGGAGGTCAAGCCGGCAGCCAACACTCCGGCTCCCGCGGCCAAGGCCAAGACCCGGCCACAGGCGAAGTCCCAGCCGCAGGACGCCCCGCGGGAAGTCGGCTCCCTGCTGGAAGGCGCAGCCGCTCGCATTCAGCACCGCGCCAGCCTGATTGCCACCCTGGCCGCCCTGAAGGGCAGCGAGGTGCCGGTGAGCGACGTTGCCGCCTTCCTGTGGCAGGAAACGCCGGGCGACCTGTCGCTGCACACGCTGGCCAAGGCGGTACATTCCACCGGGCTGCAGCCGAAGATCCTGGAAAAGCAGGCTCTCGCCCCTGCCCTATGGCCGGCACTGGCCATCATGTCAGGCGGCCAATGCGTGCTGGTGCTGAGCCAGGCCGAGGATGCACTGACGATCTATGACACCTCCTGCCCGGACAACCGCACCGAGGTGCCGCTGGGTGAATTCAGCCCCTATTTCACCGGCACCGTGCTGTCCGCCCGCCCCTCGCTCAGCCAGATGGCGGCCAAGCACACGCCGCAGATCGACCCCGGCCACTGGTTCTGGAGCGAGTTTCCCAAGTACCGCCGCCAGGTGGGCGAGATCATGCTGGGCTCGCTGGTGGCCAACATCCTGGCGGTCTCCGTCGCGCTGTTCAGCTTGCAGGTCTACGACCGGGTGGTGCCGCATCAGTCGCACGCGACCCTGTGGGTGCTGGCGGTGGGCGCCTTCCTAGCGATTGCGCTGGAGGCGATGCTGAAATTGGCGCGCGCGCGCCTTACCGATGCGGCCGGCCGCCAGATCGAGCTGTCGGTACAGCACAACCTGATGCGGCGCCTGATCGGCATGCGCTCCGACAAGAAGCCGCTGCCGCCCTCTGGCCTGTTTGCCGCGATGCGGGATTTCGGCTCGGTGCGGGAGTTCTTCACCTCCTCCACCATCTCCACCCTGGCGGATATCCCCTTTATCGCCGTGTTCCTGCTGCTGGTCGCCTCCATCGCCGGGCCGGTGGTCTGGGTGATCATCGCCGGCGGCATCCTGATGCTGCTGCCTGCCTACTTCATGCAGAAAAAGATGATCGCCTATACCCGCCAGACCCAGGGGGCGAACGCCAAGGCGGGGCGGCTGCTGCATGAGGTGGTGACCGAACTGGACACCGTGAAGACCCAGCGCGGCGAGGAGCGGGTGCTGCGGCTGTGGGACGAGCTGAACACGCTATCGTCGCATTCCGCGACCGAGCAGCGCAAGCTCTCCAGCGCCCTCACCTACTGGTCGCAAGGGGTGCAGCAGGCCACCTATATCACCGCTGTGGTGCTGGGCACGTTGCTGGTGTTTGCCGGTCAGTTCACCGTCGGCACCATCATCGCCACCGGGATCCTGACCAGCCGCACCCTGGCGCCGCTGACCCAGTTCGCCGCCACTCTTGCGCGCTGGAGCAACGTCAAGGCGGCGCTGGAAGGGCTGGACGCCATCGCCCAGGCGCCGCAGGAGAAAGAGAAAGAGCGCACCTACCTGCGCCGCCAGAAAATCGACGGCCGGTTCGAACTGCGTGAGATCCTGTTCCGCTATGAGGATGACGCTGCCCCCACCGTGGATGTGCAGGCGGTTGCGATCACTCCGGGCCAGCGGATTGCGGTGCTGGGGGTGAACGGATCGGGCAAGTCGACCCTGCTCAAACTGCTGTCGGGCCTCTATGCGCCCGATCGGGGCCGCATCCTGCTGGACGGCACTGACATGGCACAGATCGACCCGCGCGACCTGCGGGCGAACATCGGCTACCTCAGCCAGGATGTGCGGCTGTTTGCCGGCTCGCTGCGCGACAACCTGAACCTCAACCAGCTGGAGCGCGACGATGACCGGCTGATGGAGGCGCTCGAGTTCGCAGGCCTCGGCGCCCATGTGCGCAACCACCACAAGGGGCTGGATCTGGAGATCAGCGACGGCGGCCATGGCCTCTCGATCGGCCAGCGCCAGTCGATCGGCTGGGCGCGGCTGTGGCTGCAGGACCCCTCGGTGGTGCTGCTGGACGAACCCACCGCGGCGCTGGACCAGACGCTGGAGCGCACCCTGGTGAGCCGTTTGGAAACCTGGCTGGACGGCCGCACCGCGGTGATCGCCACCCACCGGATGCCGATCCTGGCGCTCACCAACCGCACCCTGATCCTGCAATCGGGCCGCATGGTGGTGGACGGCCCGCGCGATCAGGTTCTGGCCCATCTGGCCGCCGGAGAAGGCAAATGAGCATGGCTCTTCACGACCCCTACGGCGATACCGGGACGCCGCGCAGCGCCAGCCGGATCATCTATCTGGCGCTGGCCGCTGTCGCCACCTTCCTGATCTGGGCCGCCTTTGCCTCCATCGACGAGATCGTGCGCGGCGAGGGCCAGGTGGTTTCCTCCTCACGTGCGCAGATCGTGCAGAACCTCGAGGGCGGCATCCTGGCGGAGCTGCATGTGCGCCAGGGCGATATCGTCTCCGCCGGCCAGGTGCTGGCCAAACTGCAGGACACCAAGTTCCGCGCCGCCGCCGACGAGCTGCAGAACCAGATCGACGCGCTGGAGATCAAGCGCCACAGGCTGGAAGCGCAGATGAAGGGCGCCTTTGAATTCACAGTACCCGAGATGCTGGCGCAGCGCTCCCCCGGCATCCTGGCCTCGGAACGCGGCCTGCTGACCGCCCGGCAGACCGACTTCACCAGCCGCCGCGACAGCGCCCGGCAGATCATGGATCAGTTGAACGCCGAGCTTGCCAATATGGAGCAGCTTTACAAGCAGAAGATCGTCGCGCTGATCGAGGTGAACAAGGCCCGCAAGGCCGCCACCGATGCCCGCGCCAAATACAACGAGATCGGCACCCAGGCGGAGCTGGATCAGGCCGAGGAATACTCCCAAACCCTGCGCGACCTTACCACTCTGCGCCAGGAGCAGAGGCTGGCGGTGGACCAGCTGAACCGCACTATCATCACCTCCCCCATGGCCGGCATCGTCAACAGCCTGGCCGTGACCACTATCGGCGGCGTGATCCGCCCCGGCGAAGAGATCCTGGAGATCATCCCGCTGGGCGAGGAGCTGTTTGTCGAGGCACGGGTGAAGCCCGAGGACATCGCCAGCGTGCAGCCCGGACAGGACGCCACCATCAAGCTGTCGGCCTATGACTACACCATCTATGGCTCGCTGCGCGGCAAGGTGGATTTCGTCTCCGCCGATACCTTTGAAGACGAACGCAACCCGCGCGCCGAGCCCTATTACCGGGTGACGGTGCGGGTCGACAAGTCCGGCTTCACAGAACGCCAGCAGTCCATCGAGATACGGCCTGGGATGCGCGCCACCGCAGAGCTGCAGACCGGCGCCAAGACCGTGCTGCAGTACCTGCTGAAGCCGCTGTACAAATCCCGCGAGGCCCTGCGCGAGCCCTGATCCGGCCAGGCCGAAGCAGCGGCAGGTCGGCGCCCGCTGCTAGCCTGCACGCCGCATCAGGTCGCGCAGCGACGCGTCCAGGGCCGTGCCGATCGAGACCCGGCGCTTGCCCATCGCCGCCTTGGCCGAGATCACCGACACCAGCCGCGGCGGCAGGCCCGGGCGCATCTCCAGCACCGGCGACCCCGAGGCGCCGAAGTCCACCAGGCAGGACATCACGAGGGTCCGGCTCTGCCGCGCTAGCACACTGCAGGACGGCTCCAGCTTCGGCCGGGTGGCGTGCCTGCGCGTGTAAGAAAGAACGCCCAGGACATCGCCGCGCTCCGCGCCCTGCGACATGGCCAGCGGCTGGATCTGGCTGCCGCTGATCGGCCGGTCCAGCTTCAGCACCGCCAGATCGCTGCCGATCTGATGCGTGCCCGCAGGCTGGTAGCGGTACTGCGGATGCATCACCGCCTTCACCACCTGCCGCAGGGCAACCGCCTGGCGTCCTGACAATCCGGCCTCGAACCAGATCGAAGCCGGCGCGACCCGTGCCCCTGTCCGCGGGTCGAACAGGCAATGCGCAGCCGTCAGCACCAGATCCGGCGCCACCAGCGCACCTGTGCACATGTTCCTGTTAGCAATGTTCAGCCGTCCAACGGCCTCCCACCCTTCAATTGATGTGACGCCTGACTGCGTATCACTCGCAGCCGCGCCGATGGGCATGCCCAGGGACAGGCATGCCGCCATCGCAGCAATTAGTAGTTTCATTACCCACTCCAGCTTCCCACAGACGCATCGTCATTCAGTCGTGCGGCTGGAATGAGGCCCAAAACTGCCATGAAGGGACGAACTTATGGACAGAATGCGGCAGCGTTAACAATTCCCTAACCCCCCCGGTTATTGATGCTTAACCATGGCAAAAAAAGCCTGCGCATTGCCAGAAAAACCCGAACACCCTCGGCCACTTTCCGGGAAAGCACCGTAAACGCGGGGAAATCCTCTGTTACCAGGCCGCGTTTCCAGTACCGCACCGCCACTGCGGAATCGATTCGGCCCGCCTGCCCCGTTAACCATTTGCCGGCCACTGAACCGGCAGCACTCCGCCGTAACGCTTTGGCCGGCGGCGCCGCAAACGTTAAGAGCCAGACTGTCCGGGGGGTTACTCTTGCCCAGGCCATCACGGCCCCGGACTGCAGCACACGGGACGGAATTCAACCTGAAGATGACGCGAGGGAAAATTAAAACACTATCGTAAAAGAGCAGGGTCATTAACCGATAAAAAATCTATCTAGCGTTGAGTCCGGATAAAATCGCATCACTGGCATTTGACCGCGGCCCCCCCCGCGGATGCCGCTCCGCTGGAGGTTAAATTGAATTTTTTTAAATCCATGAAGATCGCCCTCAAGCTGCCGCTGCTGATCGTCAGCACTGCACTGCTCCTGACAGCTGTCCTGATTGCCGTGAGTACCAGCAATTTCCGGCGCGGGGTGCTCCATAACAGCGAAGTGTTCATGCAGTCGCTGGTGGAAGACCGGGAACTGGCCCTGCAATCCTATTTCGAGGGGATTGAGGCCGCCATTCTGACAGTCGCCTCGGTTCCCTCCACGGCCGGCGCGATGAAGGATTTGACGGCGACCTGGTCCACCAGGGGCGGCGAAGGCCAGGGCGAGGTGCAGAACCTGTCGATGTTCGCATCCGCAGCCTCCCCCTATGATATCCACTTCGAGCGCAATCATCCCTCCTTCAAGAAAGTGATGGAGCGGATGGGCTTTTATGACATCTTCCTGATCAGCCCGGCCGGGGATGTGGTCTTTTCGGTCACCAAGGAAAGCGACTACGCCACCAACATGGTCTCCGGCCCTTACCGCGAAACCGGTTTGGCCAAGGCGTTCCGGCTGGCAGAAGCAGGGGAAGCCGGTCGCGTCTATTTCTCCGATATCGAAACTTATGAGCCCAGTGCGGACGCCCCGGCTGGATTTGCAGCAACCCGGATCATCGATGAGGCCGGCCGGTTTGCGGGGGTCTTCGCCCTGCAGGTGGCCATTGACGAGATCGCCAGGATCACCACCAATTTCGGCGGCGAGCTGGAGACATTGGATGTTTACCTGATCGGCGGCGACTTCAAGGCCCGCACCCAATCGCGCCTCGACGGCCGCCACGGCGTGCTGGAAGAACTGCCCAGCCTGCCCTACATCGAGGCTGCCTTTGCTGGCAGCGCCTCTCAGGATGGCGCCGAAGGCGCGGGGGGACAACAGCATGGATTGTTTCACCCGGCCGTCCCAAAGCCGGATGGCCGCACGGTTGCAGCTGTCACCGCGCCCTTTAGCTACCGCGATCTGAATTGGGCGATCGTAGCCGAACTGGACCGGGAGGAAATTCTGGCGCCCGCGGTCCGCCAGAGTCAGATCATGCTGCTGGTCTCCCTGTCCCTGGCTGCGGCGGTCTCCTGCCTTGGCTGGCTGTTCGCGCGGTCGATCACCCGCCCGATCAACAAGATCTGCGCGCATATGGAGGCTGTCGCCTCAGGCGAACTGGACACCAGCATCGAAGCCGCTGAGCGGAGTGACGAAATCGGCAAGATCGGCAAAACTCTGGTGTCGATGCAGGCCGACCTGAAACAGGCGCGCCTCGCCGAAGAGCGCCGCAGCGAGCAGCAGAAACAGCAGCAGTTTGTGGTCGAAAGCCTGAGCGCCGGGCTGGTGCGGCTGTCTGCCGGCGATTTTTCACAGCCGATCACCGAGGCCTTCCCGAAGGACCACGAACAACTGCGCCATGACTACAACCTCACCCTGGAAACGCTGAAGGAAACCGTGCAGCAGGTGATCGAGGCAGCTGGCAGCATCCGCAATGGCGCTGCCGAGATCAGCCAGGCCTCCGATGACCTCTCGCACCGCACCGAGAGCCAGGCCGCCACGCTGGAGGAAACCGCGGCGGCGCTGGATGAGCTGACCGCCTCGGTGAAATCCGCGGCCGAAGGCGCCCGCAGTGTTGAGGCGACCATGGCCGAGGCGCGGGCCGAAGCCGAGTCCAGCGGCTCCGTGGTAGGAAACGCCGTTGCCGCCATGACCGAGATCGAGCAGAGCTCGAACCACATCAGCCAGATCATCTCGGTGATCGACGACATTGCCTTCCAGACCAACCTGCTGGCCCTGAATGCAGGGGTTGAGGCGGCGCGGGCGGGCGAGGCCGGCAAGGGCTTTGCCGTGGTCGCCAGCGAGGTGCGGGCGCTGGCGCAGCGCTCCTCGGACGCGGCGATGGAGATCAAGACGCTGATCAGCGACAGCTCCAAACAGGTCGAGCGCGGGGTGGATCTGGTCGGCAAGGCCGGCGAGGCGCTGCAAAGCATCGTCGAACGGGTTACCCACATCTCGCAGCTGGTCTCCGGCATTGCCGAGGGCGCCGCAGAGCAGTCGACCGGCCTCAACGAGATCAACACCGGCGTCACCCAGCTGGACCAGGTGACGCAGCAGAACGCGGCGATGGTGGAGGAGGCCACCGCGGCCGGCCACATGCTGAACACGGATTCAAGCAAGCTTGTTGAGCTGGTGTCGCACTTCACGATCAAGGGGCAGCACGCCTCCCGCCCTGAGCCGGCACCGCACAAGGTGATGCAAAAGGCCATGCCGCAGGCCGCGGAAGCACCAGAAGATTTCTGGAACGATGAGGCCAGCGTGCCGGCGGATGGCGCTGAACGGCCGGCAGCAACGGGCACCGGCGGGGCAGGCAAGTGGGAGGATTTCTGAGCCTGGCCAGCGCATAGCCTGCCGAACGGCCCGTCTTCCTCCGGAAACGCGGAAACAGCGGTTCTCAACTCTGGGGCCGAGAGGTCATTTCGGCATCAGGCCTGAACAGAAACCAAGGCGGAACCGGGCGGCACCTATTCTGCCGGGAAACTCACGCCGAGCAACTTTAGCCGTGGCTTCGAAGGCTTCAATAATGCAAAACCGGGCCGTGCACCAATGTCTCAGGCAGAGCAAGGCCCGGACAGCGCGGCATGGGATCGCCTAACTTCTCAAGCGCTATTTCGTGCCGCTGCCGCTCCGCGCCGATGCTTCATTCCAGAGCCAAGGCAAAAACGTGCGCTAAACCGGCGCCGGTACCGCAGCCCCCGGCAGCGCCGACGCCAGAATAGTCAAGCTGCGCGCCGCCCTCTCCGTCTGCGCCAGGACGGAATTGGCATTCAGCCGGCGCCGCCCAGGCCAAACGCCCCCGCATCAACCTTCCAGCAAGTTAACCAGTCCAAGCGCCCCAGGCTGACCGCCCGGCACCGCCAATCGCAAGGCCTCCGCAAATATCACCTGCCCAACGTATGATTAACGCAAAATCCCGGAAGCCCCTCCTGGCGCTCAGTTTTCCTTAACCAAATGGCCAAGACAATATACCCATACGGAAAATAGACCGCCTCAAGTATCCACAAAGATGAGTGTTCGGGCATCCAGTCCGGGGCCAGTCTGGTTTTAAAAGGTAACAGGATGAGAAATAATCAGTTTTCCAACAAGGGTGCTCCGCCGGTTCTGCAGCCTGTCAATCTCAACATACTCTCCGTCGATGATGATGAGATTGACAGGCTGCGCCTGAACAAGCTGTGCCGCAAGGCCGGGATAACGGCTGAGTTCCACGAGGCTGCCAACTTGGATGAAATGCGCAAGCAGCTGGACATGGAGCAATTCGATCTGGTGTTCCTCGATCACAACTTGGGCATGGACACGGGTCTGGATGCGCTCAGGCCGCTCGTGTCTCACGAAGATCAGGTTCAGGCTGTTCCCATCATGCTGACCAGCGCGACCAATTATCATATCGCCGTAGAGGCCATGCGCAGGGGCTGCGCGGATTACATTGTCAAGGATGAGCTGACCACGGACTCGCTGATGAAATCCATCGCCTCCGCGATCGAGCGGCGCGCGCTGTACGGCCAGCTGTCCAGCGCAAAGGCATCGGAAAAAGAGCTGAAGCGGATTTTCCAGCGTTTCATCGTCGGCTGCGGGCCGGACCTCAGGCTGCTTCTGAGCAGGACGCTGGCCGGGGTGCGCGTGATCAAATCGCAAGCGCGTCAGGATGGAAGCGTGCCCCCCGCCATGCTGTCGGATGTCTCGATGCTGGAACGCAGCTGCAAAGATCTGGTTGTGTTCATGGATGATCTGGACAGCGTGATCGACGACACCCGGGAGTTTACCGCCAGGACGTCGCCCAATTTGCTGCAGTAACAGCCTGCTTCAGCGGGCGGCGGCCTGCCCTGCCGCCCTGAGGAGCTGTCTGCCCCATCCGGGACACAGTCCTCGAACCGATTCCGGAGCGCAAATGAAACTGAAGACCAAATTTGCCTTATCTGTCTTCTGCGTCATGGGGTTTTCTCTGTCACTGTTCTTTACCGTCGATCACCTTAGTGCAAGGCAGCGGGTTCAGAAACTGATTACCCAGCAGGTCCTGAGCAATGATCACATCTATTCCCACAATGCGGCCGAGGTCTTTGCCGGCCTCGAAATGGATTTGAATGCCTTCTCCTCCTTTCCGGCGATTTCCAGCATTGTGCGCAGTTACAGCAGCAGCGATCAGCTGGATCCGGTCAGCGGCCTGACTTTGGAAAAGCCCCGGGAGCAAGTGGAACAGGTGTCCGCCGACCTGATCACCGGCCCCCGGCTGCGCCTCCTGCTCAATGACGGCAGCCGGCATGAATTCGTGCGGGCAATTGCGCGCGACGGCTTGGCGGAAGTCGTCCTGGCGCATGCGCTGCAGTCCAAAGCTGAGGAGCCCTACTTGCAGGATGTTTCCCAAAGAGCGGGCGAAAATAGCTTCTGCTATTCACATTTGACCCTGAACAGAGAACATGGACAAGTATCCGGCTCTCCGGCAATCCGCATTTTTCACCCGGTTCTGGATGCTGAAGGCGCCGTTTTTGGCGCCGTCGCCGTCAACACCTCTGCGGACATGCTGGTGACAGATGCTCGCCCGGACATTGCCTCGCACTATACATTCTACTTGGTGTCGAATCTGCCACCAGCTCCGAATGGCAGCGCCGGGGAGTCCATGTTCCTGTTCCACAGCGATCCTGGCCGGCAGCCACTGAAGCCGCAGGGAATCAAGGCGGCACCGGAAAATATCCTGGAGCGCTTCGGCGAAGCTGGCGGCGCATTTTTCACCCGCACGGTGCCAGCGCCGCCGGGTTCCCCGCCGTTTCAGATCAAGTTGGTGACGCTGGCCAACCTGGACAGGCTCCTTGCGACAGCGCTCCGGGAGCTGAAGCGCGACATTCTTGCGGCCGGAATGCTGCGCAACCATGCGATGCGGATGGAGAGGCGGCTGAAAGACCTGGTGCAGCACTCGCGCATCGGCCGGGTGACCACACCAGAGATCTCCGCCACCGGGGCGGAAATCCAGGTTGAAATCCTGGTGCTTCCGGATGTCCCCAGCGGGATGAAAGTGCATCTTTCCAGCCGGTTCAGGGACCTGCTTGTCCGCAAGCTGCCCCTGCAGACAATTCTTCTGGCCCTGTTTGCTAACGGCATCAAGCACAACGGCAAGGCAGAAGGAAATGTCTGGGGCGATGCCACCGTCGAAGATACCGTTTGCACGTTTTCCGTCCGTGACGACGGCCCCGGGGTCGCGGTGCAATACCGCTCCAACATTTTTGAAACCTTCCAGACACTCGAGCCGAAGGACCATGGGGAAAGCTGCGGCACGGGACTGGCCTTTGTGAAGAAGCATCTGGAGGTGGCCGGCGCTGAGATATCGGTCCAGTCCGACGGGGCCACGGGAACCTGCTTCCGTTTTACCTGGCCGCAGGATGACCTGCAGAAGGAAAACGCAGCATGACAATCAACAGCTCCTCCGGAAACCGGCCAGCCCTGAACATTATCCTTGTCGAGGATGATGACGGCGATGCCAAGGCCCTGCGCCGGGCCTTCGACCGGGCCAGGATCGCCAATCCGATCAAGCGGTTCACAGACGGCGTCGAGGCTTTGGCATTTCTGCGCGGCGAAATGAGCCAGGTGCCGCCGCCCAACTTCGTGGTGCTGAGTGATATCAACATGCCCCGCAAGAACGGCATCGAACTGCTGGAGGAGATCCGCGCCGATCCGGTTCTGCGCAAGGTCCTGTTTATCGTCCTGACGACATCCGACGACGAAAAGGATATCTCCGCAGCCTACGCCAACAATGTTGCCGGCTACATTCTCAAGTCCAATGCCGGCGACATGTTCGTCGACCTGATGGCCACGCTCGACAATTACTGGCGCGTCGTTGAACTGCCTGAAATTCACATCAGAAAGGTGCCCGATGACGGTTCTCAACATCCTGATCATTGATGATGACGCTGGTGACCGGAAACTGGTACGCAGGCTGCTGCTGCAATTGCACCCGGATGCCAAGGTCGTCGAGGCGGACAGCGGGGAAAGCGCCCTGTCTCAAGCCGGCCTTCCGGTTGACGTGATCATTCTGGACTACCTGCTGCCGGACGGCACCGGGCTCGACCTTATCGCGCAGCTGACCGAAACCTGGCCGCGGGCGGTTCTGTTCATGACCACCGGTCAAGGCGACGAGGAGATCGCCAAGAGCGTCATTCTGGCCGGCGCCAGCGATTACATACCCAAATCCGCCATCACCGCCGAGGCCCTCCAACGGATGATTGCAAACGGGCTGAAGGTGGCTGAAATGCGCTGGCGGATCCAGGAACAGCAGAATGAGCTGCGGCTGTTTTCCGATGTGCTGGTGCATGACATGCGGGCGCCGCTCAGGGCCCTCAAGTTTCTCAGCGACCAGATCCAGGAGGATTACCAGAACGGTGAATTTGACGAGGTGACCCAGCAACTGGAGCTGATGAAGAAGTCGGTCCGCAAGACCTCCGAGCTGATTGAACGGCTGGCGAGCCACATCAACCCGCACAGCAATGGAACCGCTGAATATGTCACTGTCGAGAGCCTGTTCGACAGCCTGCGCGCCGTCATGGCGCAGGATCTCGCGGAATCCGGCGCCCAAATCAAATGGCAGCCCCGCGGGCTGAGCATCTTGTGCTTTCCGCCGGACATCGTTCAGCTGCTGCAAAACCTGATCGGCAACGCCATCAAGTACAGCGGCGGCAAAACGCCCGAGATCTCCTTGACCGCTGAGCCCGCGGACGCCGGCGTGATGATCTCTGTAGCGGATAACGGCATTGGCGTACCGCCGGAATACAGGGAGAAGATTTTTGAGCCTTTCAAGCGGCTGCAGCGCGGCAGCGGTCAGCCCGGCACCGGTCTGGGACTGGCGACCTGCGCCAAAATCGCCAAGCGTCACAACGGGACCATCTGGTGCGATCCTCACGCCGGCTCTGGAACAACAATCCGGTTCCTGGTTTGCCTTGAGAAAAACCAAGCGCAGAAAACAGCCTGAGGCGTCCCCCGGCTTGCCGCAGCCTGACTGCGCGGGGATGGCCCGGACCGCTGCCTGCCCCTTCAGGCCCGTTCGGCCGTAGCAGCATTTTCAAAGCGGAGAGCAGCCAGCCGGCGCCCTGTCCCGGCTGGATTGCCGGCAGGGGGCCCGGGTTCGCTCAGCGGTCCCCGCTGATCCTGCACTTTTCCCGAATAATTGCCGGGCCTAGCGGGTATGGCAGCGGGTGTCTCTGGTGCCGCAGCATTTCACTGGCTCTTTCCGGGGCAATGCCGGCGGCCAGGCTCGACGCCAGTGCTTTACGCGGCGGGATTACCCGCGCTGGATGGGCTGAGGCTTCGAAATATGTAGGTGCCGGCGGCAGGTTCGGTTTATTGCCTCCGGCCCGGTCTCCTGCGGCTGTCAGGCTCCCGCAAGCGCCGGGAAATGCGCCAGCAAGGAGGCTTTGGCTTCCAGGATATGCGCCCGGGTCAGGTCCGAAGCCAATCGGGCATCGCCCGCCTCGCAGGCCTCCAGAATGGCAAGATGCTCGCGGCCTGCGCGCTCCATGCCGTTGCTCATCACCAGCTGCGCCCGGATATACCGGTCAATCCGGTCCATTGCGTTGCTGGCCGCCTCCCGGAAGAAGGTCAGCCTGCTGGCACTGTACAGCCCGTCATGAAACGCCCGGTTCAGCACCCCCCATTCCATCGGGTTTTTGGAGGCGTCAAAGGCGGCAAAATCGGCGCGGGCCTGGGCCAGCAGCTCTGGCGGCATCCGCGGCACCGCATCGCGGATGATCTCCGGCTCCAGCAGCGCGCGGAAATCAAAAATCTCGGCGGCCTCATCCGCTGACAGGCCGGCCACTACCGCGCCCTTGAACCGCTGGGTCCTGACCAGCCCGTGCTCTTCCAGCCGGTTGATCGCTTCGCGCACGGGCAGCCTGCTGGTCTTATAATGGCGCGCAATCTCATCCTGGCGGAGCGGTTCCCCCTCCGCCAGCCGCCCCTCGACGATGGCCTTGCGCAGCGCTTCGAACACCGCTGCCGAGGCCGAGGCTGTTTTCGAGATATCAACCGGGTCCAGTTTCATGGCAGCGCGCCTCCTTTCCAGCAGGTGTATGCGATGCTGCCTGCCCGGAAAAGCAGGTTAGGCGGCCGTCCGGATCTGCAGCGCGGCGGGCGGCATCCCCGTCACACTTCCAGCGAGACCCACAGCACCTTGGCGTCTTCCTTGCTGACCGACACGCAGCCATGCCCCATGCCGCTGTCGTAGTAGACCGAGTCGCCGGGCCCCATGCGCAGCGGCCGGTAATGCTCGGTGTAGAGGATCACCTCGCCGCTCAACACAAACATGAACTCCTCGCCCTGGTGGCGCACCCAATTGTCGAATTCGGTTACATCGCGGGCCTTGATGGTGCTGATATAGGGCACCATGCGCTTGCTGGTCAGCTCGTTGCACAGCAGTTCATGGTCGTAGGTGGTGGTTTCCTTATGCTCGCCCTCGCCGGTGCGGGTGAAGTCCCGCCGCCCTGTGACGCCGCTTTGTCCGGACTGCAGAAACAGCTGCGGCGTTTCCAGTTCCAGCGTCTGCATCAGGCGGCGGATGATCTCGAAACTGGGGCGGGTCTGGTTGTTCTCGATCTTCGACAATGTCGAGCGCCCGATGGCCGCTGCCTTGGCCGCTTCCTCCAGCGTCAGCCCCTTTTCCTTGCGGGCGTCGCGAATCATTTTGCCCAGGACTTCCCCGTCCGGAGCCTCCATGGTCTCGGGGCCCAGCCCTGTTTCTTCTGAGGGAATTGGTTCCATTTCTGCGAATTCTCCTGATCCGCAAACAGCTTAGCTTTGATGTATTCGCGGGTCAAAATTTCCATATCAATACTTTTCGTTTGCAATAGGGAAAAAGTTTCCTATAGGAGACGCAACGTCGTATACGACTGAATACGTGCCGGTCCTGGACCGCTTTTCGGAGGAGAAACCACATGAGCGCATATGATCTGATCGTGATCGGAGCCGGACCGGGCGGTTATGTCGCAGCAATCCGCGCTGCGCAGCTTGGCATGAAGGTTGCCTGCGTCGAAGGCCGCGGCTCGCTGGGCGGCACCTGCCTGAACGTCGGCTGCATCCCTTCCAAAGCCCTGCTGACCTCCTCCGGCAAATATGCCGAGCTGTCCCACCTGGCCGCGCATGGCATCGCTGTCGAGGGCGCCAGCCTGGACCTGGGCGCGCTGATGGCCCGCAAGGACAAGATCGTCGGCGACCTGACCAAGGGCATCGCCTTCCTGTTCAAGAAGAACGGCGTTGACCACATCGAAGGCTGGGCCAGCATTCCGGCGCCCGGCCAAGTTCAGGTGGGCGAGGACACCTACTCCGCCAAGAACATTCTGATTGCCACCGGTTCGGAACCCAGCCCCCTCCCTGGCGTGGAGATCGACGAGGTGGACGTGCTGAGCAGCACCGGTGCGCTGGCGTTGGAAGCCGCGCCAGAGCATCTGGTGGTGATCGGCGCCGGCGTGATCGGGCTTGAACTCGGTCAGGTCTGGTCACGCCTCGGATCCAAGGTAACGGTTGTGGAATACCTCGACCGCATCCTGCCCGGCATCGACGGCGAAATCGCCAAGCTGTCCCAGCGGGCGCTGAGCAAGCGCGGACTGAAGTTCCAGCTGGGCCGCGCGCTGAAAACCGTTGAGAAGGGCGAGAACGGCCTGACCCTGACGCTGGACCGCGTCGGCAAGGACAGCCAGGAGCAGATCGAGGCGGACAAGGTGCTGGTTGCCATCGGGCGCCGCCCGGTGACCCGCGGACTGGGCCTGGAAGGCCTCGGCATCTCCATCAACGCCCGCGGCTTCATCGAAGTGGATGAAACCTTCCAGACCTCCGTCCCCGGCATCTTTGCCATCGGCGACTGCGTGCCTGGCCCGATGCTGGCGCACAAAGCTGAGGAAGACGGCGTCGCCTGCGTCGAGATGCTGGCTGGCGAGCACGGCCA
Source organism: Leisingera coralii (assembly GCF_049056525.1). NCBI lineage: Bacteria > Pseudomonadati > Pseudomonadota > Alphaproteobacteria > Rhodobacterales > Roseobacteraceae > Leisingera > Leisingera coralii. Next base: position 40,577 of record NZ_JBHUPT010000083.1, read on the forward strand.
TGTGGACTACAACACCGTTCCGGGCGTGGTCTACACCGACCCGGAGGTTGCCTCCGTCGGGCAGACCGAGGAAGCGCTGAAAGAGGCCGGCACCGAATACATCACCGGCAAGTTCGCCTTCATGGCCAATTCCCGCGCCCGTTCCACCGGCGAGACCGACGGGGCGGTGAAAGTGCTGGCGACCCCCGAAGGCAAAATCCTTGGCGCCCATATCTGCGGCGCCCACGGCGGCGATCTGATTGCCGAGCTGGTGCTGGCGATGACCAAAGGCGCCACGGTCGAGGACGTTGCGCGCACCTGCCACGCCCACCCGGCAATGGGCGAGGCGGTGAAGGAAGCCTGCCTCGATGCGCTTGGCCGAGCCATTCACGCCTGATCCGGAGGAAATTGTCAGATGACAATCCAGCTGCGCCCCCGCCACCCGGAAAAGGCCCATAAGGCCGACAGTGCCATCCCGCGCAAACCGAAATGGATCCGCAAAAAGAAGATCGAAAGCGCGGAATATTACGACACCCGCAAACTGATGCGGGAGCACGATCTGGCCACCGTCTGCGAAGAGGCCGCCTGCCCCAACATCGGCGAATGCTGGTCCAAGCGCCACGCCACCATGATGATCATGGGCGAGGTCTGCACCCGCGGCTGTTCCTTCTGCAACGTGACCACCGGCAAGCCGGACACGCTGGACGCGTTTGAGCCGGGGCGGGTTGCCGCCGCGGTCAAGAAGCTGGGCCTGCGCCATGTGGTGATCACCTCAGTCGACCGGGACGACCTGGCAGACGGCGGGGCGGAGCATATCGCCCAGACCATCCGCGCCACCCGCCACCAGAACCCCGGCACCACCATCGAGGTGCTGACCCCGGACTTCCTGGGCAAGGGCGCGGCGGCGCAGATGGTGTTCGAGGCCGCACCTGATGTGTTCAATCACAACCTGGAAACCGTTCCGCGGCTCTACCCCCGTGTGCGCCCCGGTGCGCGCTATTACACCTCGCTGCGGCTCTTGGATGATGCCAAGCGCGCCAATCCGCAGCTGTTTACCAAGTCCGGCATCATGGTTGGCCTCGGCGAAACCCTGGACGATGTGCGGCAGGTGATGGACGACCTGCGCGCTGCTCAGGTCGATTTCCTGACCGTGGGCCAGTACCTGCAGCCCACCCCCAAACACCACCCGATCGACCGCTTCTGGTCGCCGGAAGAGTTTGCGCAGCTGGAACAGATCGCCCGCGCCAAGGGCTTCTTGCACGTGTCGGCGACACCGCTGACCCGGTCTTCGTTCCACGCGGATGAAGATTTTGCCGCCCTGAAAAAGGCCCGTCAGATGGCCTTGGCAAAGGGCATTTAACCTTAACGCAAGCGGGAGGAGACCCATGGAAGCGTTAAATTCAATCGTAGGAGCCGTAAACGGCGTGGTTTGGGGGCCGATGATGCTGGTCCTCATTCTCGGCGTCGGCTTCTTCCTTCAGGTTGGCCTGAAATTCATGCCGATCCTGAAACTGGGCGTCGGCTTTGGCCTGCTGTTCAAGGGCCGTGAAGGCTCTGGCGAGGGCCAGATCACCCCGTTCAACGCGCTGATGACCGCCCTGTCGGCCACCATCGGCACCGGCAACATCGCCGGCGTTGCCACCGCCGTCTTCCTTGGCGGCCCCGGCGCGCTGTTCTGGATGTGGATGACCGCGCTGGTCGGCATGGCCACCAAATACTCCGAAGCCGTCTGCGCCGTGAAATTCCGCGAGCAGGACGAAGAAGGCAACTATGTCGGCGGCCCGATGTATTACATCAAGAACGGCCTGGGCGCGAAATGGGCCTGGCTTGGCGTCGCCTTTGCCGTGTTCGGCTCCATCGCAGCTTTCGGCATCGGCAACGGCGTGCAGGCCAACGGTGTGGCGCAGGTGCTGGAAACCAACTTCGGCTTCAACACCTCCATCACCGGCATCGTGCTGATGGTGCTGACCGGCGCCGTGATCCTGGGCGGCATCACCCGCATCGGCGCGGTGGCGGGCAAGCTGGTTCCGTTCATGGCGGTCAGCTACATCGCCGCCGGCCTGATCGTGTTGATGGTCAACGCAGACGCCATCGGCACTGCCTTCGGCCTGGTCTTCACTCATGCCTTCACCCCGTCGGCAGCCGAAGGCGGCTTTGCTGGTGCGGCGGTCTGGGCAGCGATCCGCTTTGGCGTTGCACGCGGCGTGTTCTCCAACGAAGCGGGCCTCGGCTCCGCCCCGATCGCACACGCCGCGGCTGAGACCAAAGGTCCGGTCAACCAGGGCCTGATCGCGATGCTGGGCACCTTCATCGACACCATCATCGTCTGCTCGATCACCGGCCTGGCGATCATCGCCTCCGGCGCCTGGACCTCAGGCGAATCCGGTGCCGCGCTGACCTCGCTGGCGTTTGAATCCTCGCTGCCCGGCTTTGGCGGCTACCTGATCGCCATCGCTCTGTCGATCTTTGCCTTCACCACCATCCTCGGCTGGTCCTATTATGGCGAGAAGTGCATGGAGTTCCTGTTTGGCGTGAAGGTCATGCTGCCCTACCGCATCCTGTGGATCGTCGCGATCTACTTTGGCGCCACCGCCGACCTGGGCTTCATTTGGCTGCTGGCCGATACGCTGAACGCGATGATGGCCATTCCGAACCTGATCGCCCTGGCGCTGCTGAGCCCGATCGTCTTCAAACTGACGAAAGAGTTCTTTGCCACCGGCGGAAAATCGGAAGAAGTTGGCCACGCTGCCGAATAATCCCTCCGGGAGGGCGCGACCTGCGCCCTCCCCCACCCCGAAACCATACAAACTCAAAGGCTGCACAGGATGACCGACGCACCCAAACGCACCCCGCTTTATGACCTGCACGTCGAGCTTGGCGGCAAGATGGTCGACTTCGCCGGCTGGGAGATGCCGGTCCAGTATCCCATGGGCATCATGGGCGAGCACAAGCAGTGCCGCGAAAAGGCCGCGCTGTTTGACGTCTCCCACATGGGCCAGGTGATCCTGCGCGGTGAAAACGTGGGCGGGAAGCTGGAAACGCTCTGCCCGCAGGCCTATGCCGGTCTGAAGGAAGGCAAGGCGCGCTACGGCTTCTTCACCAACGAAGACGGCGGCATCATGGATGACCTGATCGTCTCCAACGCCGGCGACCATTACTTTGTCGTGGTGAACGCGGCGCTGCGCCACCAGGACATCCCGCATATGCAGGCAAACCTGGACGGCGTCGAAGTGACCGAGATCTTCGACCGCGCGCTGGTTGCCGTGCAAGGCCCCAAGGCCGAGGACGTGGTGGGCGCACTCTGCCCCGCCGCCCGTGAGCTGAAGTTCATGGAAACCACCGTGGCGGAAATTGACGGCGTCGAATGCCGCATCTCGCGTCTGGGCTACACTGGCGAGGACGGCTACGAGATTTCGATCCCGGAAGCCGATGCCATCCGCATTTCCAAACTGTTCCTTGCGCATGAAGACTGCGAGCCCGCAGGCCTCGGCGCCCGCGACTCGCTGCGCCTCGAAGCCGGCCTCTGCCTCTATGGCAACGACATCGACCAGACGACCTCGCCGATCGAGGCGTCGCTCTCCTGGGCGATCCAGAAGCGCCGCAAGGAAGAAGGCGGTTTCCCTGGTGCCGCCCGCATCCAGAAGGAACTGGCGGAAGGGCCGTCGAAGAAACTGGTCGGCATCAAACCCGAAGGCCGTGCCCCCGCCCGCCAGGGCGTGGAAATTCAAAGCGAAGGCGGCGAAACTCTCGGCACCATCACCTCGGGCAGCTTCGGCCCCACCGTCGGCGGCCCGGTCGCCATGGGCTATGTTGCGGCAGACCATGCCGCGCCGGGCACCAAGGTGAACCTCATCATCCGCGGCAAGGCGCAGCCGGCTGAAATCGTGGCCCTGCCCTTCGTCACTCAGAACTACAAACGCTAAGACATCATCAGGAGAGTCAAAATGGCCACCTATTACTCTGAAGAGCATGAATGGATCACCGTCGAAGGCGACGTGGCAACCCTGGGCATCACCCAGCACGCCGCCGACCAGCTGGGCGAAGTTGTCTTCGTTGAGCAGCGCGAAGCCGACGAAGAGTTCGAAAAAGGCGGCGAAATCGGCGTCATCGAGTCGGTGAAGGCAGCCTCCGAAATCTACGCGCCGCTGGACGGCGAAGTGGTCGAGGTGAACGAAGCCCTGGCCGACAACCCCGGCGCCCTGAACGAAAGCCCGGAAGGCGACGCCTGGATCTACAAGATCAAGATCTCCGACGCGTCCCAGCTGGAAGATCTGATGGATCTGGACGGCTACAAAGCCCTGATCGGCTAAGCATCCCCTCCCCGCCGGAATTGCCCGGCGGGGCCCATTGCCCCAGACAAGGACCTATGTAATGGCCTTCAAACTTACCGATTACGAAGCCTATGACTTCGCCAACCGGCGCCACATCGGCCCCTCGCCGCGCGAGATGGCCGACATGCTGCAGGTGATCGGCTTCAAGACCCTGGACGAGCTGATCGACGCCACCGTGCCGCCCGCCATCCGCCAGAAAGAGGCGCTGGACTGGGGCCCGGCGATGACCGAGCGCGACGCCCTCTTCCACATGAAGCAGGTGGCCTCCAGGAACAAGGTGCTGACCTCGCTGATCGGCCAGGGCTACTATGGCACCACCACCCCGGCGCCGATCCTGCGCAACATCCTGGAAAACCCGGCCTGGTACACTGCCTATACTCCCTATCAGCCGGAAATCTCCCAGGGCCGTCTTGAGGCGCTTCTGAACTTCCAGACCATGGTCAGCGACCTGACCGGCCTGGACATTGCCAACGCATCGCTCTTGGACGAAGCCACCGCTGCTGCCGAAGCCATGGCGATGGCGCACCGCGGTTCGCGCTCCAAGGCGAACAATGCAGCCTTCTTCGTCGACAAGAACTGCCACCCGCAGACCGTTGCCGTGATCCAGACCCGCGCCGAGCCTCTGGGCATCGACGTGGTGGTTGCAGATCCGGACGAGCTGGACCCGGGCGCAGTCTTTGGCGCGATCTTCCAGTACCCCGGCACCTACGGCCATGTGCGCGATTTCACCAAGGAAATCGAAGCTATCCATGAGCACAATGGCATTGCCGTTGTCGCCGCCGACATCCTGGCCCTGGCGCTGCTGAAGTCGCCCGGCGAAATGGGCGCGGACATTGCCATCGGTTCCACCCAGCGCTTTGGCGTTCCGATGGGCTATGGCGGCCCGCACGCGGCCTATATGGCGACCACCGACAAGCTGAAGCGCGCCATGCCCGGCCGTATCATCGGCGTCTCCGTCGATGCGCGCGGCAACAAGGCCTACCGCTTGGCGCTGCAGACCCGCGAACAGCACATCCGCCGCGAGAAAGCCAACTCCAACGTCTGTACCGCACAGGCGCTGCTGGCCGTCATCGCGTCGATGTACGCGGTCTACCACGGCCCCGACGGCATCAAGGCCATCGCCCAGTCGGTGCACCGCAAGACCTCGCGCCTGGCCGCTGGCCTGGAAGAGCACGGGTTCAAGGTGGAGCCGGAAGTGTTCTTCGACACCATCACCGTCGAAGTCGGCCCGCTGCAGAAAACCGTCATGGAAGCGGCCGTTGCCCGCGGCGTCAACCTGCGCAAGGTGGGGGATGACCGCATCGGCGTTTCGCTCGACGAACAGACCCGCGCCGAGACCATCGAGGCCGTCTGGGGTGCCTTCGGCATCGAGAAGAAGGACGATAGCGTCAAGAACCGTGCCTACCGCCTGCCCGACTACGCGCTGCGTGAAAGCGAGTATCTGACCCACCCGATCTTCCACAAGAACCGGGCCGAGGCAGAGATCACCCGCTACATGCGCCGCCTGGCCGACCGCGACCTCGCGCTGGACCGTGCGATGATCCCGCTGGGCTCCTGCACCATGAAGCTGAACGCGACCATTGAGATGATCCCGGTCACTTGGCCGGAATTCGGCAACCTGCACCCCTTCTGCCCGGAAGACCAGGCGCAGGGCTACCACCAGATGATCGCCGATCTGAACGACAAGCTGTGCAAGATCACCGGCTACGACGCGATCTCCCAGCAGCCGAACTCCGGCGCGCAGGGCGAATACGCAGGCCTGCTGACCATCCGCAACTACCACACGTCGCGCGGCGAAGGTCACCGCAACGTCTGCCTGATCCCGACCTCGGCACATGGCACCAACCCGGCGTCGGCGCAGATGGTGGGCTGGAAAGTTGTTCCGATCAAGGCGGACGACAAGGGCAACATCGACCTGGCGGACTTCCGCGAGAAGGCAGAGAAACACTCTGACAACCTCGCAGGCTGCATGATCACCTACCCGTCCACCCACGGCGTGTTCGAAACCACTGTCCAGGAGGTTTGCGGCATCACTCATGAGCACGGCGGCCAGGTGTACATCGACGGCGCCAACATGAACGCCATGGTGGGCCTGTCGCGTCCAGGTGACATCGGCGGCGACGTCAGCCACCTGAACTTGCACAAGACCTTCTGCATTCCGCACGGCGGCGGCGGCCCCGGCATGGGCCCGATCGGCGTCAAGGCGCATCTGGCAGAGCACCTGCCGGGCCACCCGGAATACGGCACCGCCGTGGGTCCGGTCTCGGCTGCGCCGTTCGGCTCGCCCTCGATCCTGCCGGTCAGCTGGGCCTACTGCCTGCTGATGGGCGGCGAGGGCCTGACCCAGGCGACCCGCGTGGCGATCCTGAACGCCAACTACATCGCGGCGCGCCTGAAAGAGGCCTACAAGATCCTCTACACCTCGGAAACGGGCCGGGTTGCGCATGAGTGCATCCTCGACACCCGTCCGCTGGCGGAGGAAGGCAACGTCACCGTGGACGACATCGCCAAGCGCCTGGTCGACTCGGGCTTCCACGCCCCGACCATGTCCTGGCCGGTGGCGGGCACGCTGATGGTGGAGCCGACCGAATCCGAACCCAAGGACGAGCTGGACCGCTTCTGCGATGCCATGCTGTCGATCCGTTCGGAGGCGCAGGACATCATCGACGGCAAGATCGATCCCGAAAACAACCCGCTCAAGCACGCGCCGCACACGGTGCGCGACCTGGTGGGCGAATGGGACCGTCCCTACAGCCGCGAGCAGGCCTGCTTCCCGCCGGGCAACCTCGGTGTCGACAAGTACTGGCCGGTGGTGAACCGGGTCGACAACGCCTATGGCGACCGTCACCTGGTCTGCACCTGCCCGCCGATGTCGGACTACGAAGAAAGCGAAGCCTGACCCGTCAGGCATCCCGCCCCGCCGGCCTGCCCGGCGGGGCACCCCCGCAGCCCCCCTGGCGCTGCATCCCCGCATGACCCGCTCGGAGGAGAGAATGATGTCCCGTCTCGAACCGCTGACCGTGCCAGCGTCCCGGCGATCCGCTGACAGCGCGGCACAGGCCCGCCTCCACGACGTCGAGATCATTCTGCCGCAGTCGGAGCCTCCTGCCGCGGCCCAGATGATTTGCGAAGTCTTCCGCGCCGCCAACGATCTGTTTCCCGACAGCGGCTACCGCACCGCCGTGCGCAACCTCAGCTCGCAGATGCGTGCGGTGCCCGCCGGCTGGAAGCCGCAGACGGTCATATTCCTCGGCGGCATTGCCAGCCGCTGGCCATTGAATTCCGGAGAAAAGGCCAGCCTGCAGCGGATCTGCCGCCAGGCGCAGCGCTGCCTGTTTGCCGGCAGCGCCATTTTCCTGCTGCCCGAGACCGGGATCAATGCGCCGGTTGAAAGTGCCGTGCATTCCAACTTTGCCGCCGCCGCAGAGGAAGAGCAGCTCACCTGCGCCCCGGCGGGCACCCTGACCACAACGTCGGGCCGGATCAGCACCGCCGTCAGCAGCTTTGCTGCCCTGCGCGTGCTTGCAGGCTTCTTGCGCGCCGACCGCGGCCCGTTTATTGCCGATGCGGTCTGCGACTACCTGGGCCTCGCCTTTGGCCCTGTGTCGGAGCAGTCCAAGGTCTCGCTGCAGCTGCGTCAGACCGCTGGGGGCGACGCGCTGATCGTCAAGATCCTCGACCTGATGCAGCAGAACCTGGAAGAGCCGCTGCTGATCCGCGACATTGCCCAGCAGGCCGGTGTTTCACCGCGCAAGCTGGAGCGCCGGTTTCAGCAGAAGGCCCGCACCAGCCCGCTGGCCGCCTACCGCAAGCTGCGCATCGAGAAGGCGCGCCAGTTGCTGCTGCACACCACCCTGCCGCTGGCGGAGATCGTCGCCGCAACCGGTTTTGGCTCCCGCAGCAGCCTGACCGAATGGTTCAAGCGCGAGTACAAGACCAGCCCGCAGGCATTCCGCAAACAATATTATGCAGACCGTCACCCGGCCGGCTCTGTCGCCTGACATCAGGCAATTCCGGCAAAAAAGGCGGCTGTTTGGCCGCCTTTTCGCGTTTTGGCTTTGGTGTCAGTTGCCTGAGCTGCTGTCTTCGCTGCCGCCGGTCAGGGCGTTTGGGTCGAAGACGTTGCCGAAGCCGGAGGAATTGCCCTGCGGGTCCTGCTCCGCCTCAGCACCATCTTCGCTGCCGCCCGAGAGGTTGCCGGGGTCGAAGACGCCGCCGAAGCCGGAGCTGCCGCCGCCGCTGGAGGGGGCGCTTGGCGCAGGCGCTTCGCCCTGCTGCTCCAGCTGCTGCTGGCGGCGCAGCTCGCGCTGGCGGCGCAGCTCCTGGAT
>NZ_JBHUPT010000084.1:0-41238 GCF_049056525.1 Leisingera coralii
GCGCGGAAACCGGTGCCGCTTGAACGGATTGCGCCGGGACATCGCTCACTCCTCAGCTTGGGGCAACGATGTCTCTGACATCTCGATGGTTAATGCAACGGACCCGCCTCGACGCACTTAGTGCCTGAAAAGCAGCAGAAAACAGCGCGTAGAATAGTCAATCCGCTGCACCTGCCCGGGTGACCTCAGTTAACGTGACATCACCTAATCGACCTGTCGAGCTCCGGTTTACAAGTCTGGACTCCAGCAGCACGGGCTCCGGCTCCGTCCCGTTTTCGACCCAGCCAGCAATCGCGTCCGCGGCCGCGAGCCCCATGCGGGCCACCGGCAGGTGCACAGTTGTAAGCCCGGGGCACAAGTGAGCGGAACCGGGCAAGTCGTCGATGCCCAACAGCGATAGCCCGCCTGGCACTGGGATACCGCGTCGCTGTAGCTCATACAGCGCACCGGTAGCCTGAACATCTGACATACAAAGGATGGCGGTGGTGTCCGGCCGGGATTCTAGCACACGCTGCACGCCGCTACAGCCGCCCTCGATCGACAGCGGTTCGAGGTAGAATTCAATCTTTGCGCCATCGGGGCGACGGCGCAGCGCCTCGACGCGGGTCCCGGTCCGGTCGTTGGTTTCCGTCGGCCCGTGGATCACCGAGATGCAGCTGTGGCCAAGTCCCGTTAGATGGCTAAGCGCAGTGAAGGCCGCGGCGGCGTTGTCGTAGCCGATGGTCGGCAGAGCGAAATCTGGATCATAGTAGGAAGTGGCGATGGCCGGGATCCCGCTGCGGTTGATCAGCTCGTAGAGGGCGGGTCCGTGAGTGACTCCGGACATGATCAGGCCCTCGGCACCAATGCTGATCAGCGTCCGGGCCTTTTCTGCTTCGATGTCCGGGATGCCGTCGGTGGTGGAGACGACCAGCGACAGACGGTGCTTGTCCAGCTGGCTTTCTAGCCGGGAGAGGTAGCGGGCAAAAATCGCATTGTCCAGCGTTGGCACCAGCGCCCCGACGAAACGGGACCGTCCACTGTTGATGGCGCGCGCGGCGGCACTGGGCATGAACCGCAGGCTGTCCATTGCGGCCTCCACCTTCTGGCGGGTCGCTTTGGACACGGCCTCGGGGCTGTTCATTACCCTCGAGGCGGTTGCAACGGAAACACCTGCCGCCGCAGCAACATCCCTAAGGTTTGCCCGTTTTTTGGTCATTCTTTTGCTCATCCCGGCCTGCCACCTATTGTCCCAGAACTTTGATCTTAAGAAAATCTTGACACATGTAACTGATTTCATCAACCATGTAACTAGTTTCAAATCTGAGATTCGGATACCGCAATGACTCGCTACGCCGTGCTTCACGACTTCGACAACATGGGGTTCCAGACTCCGGAAAGGGCCTATCCGGGCTTCGCCAAGGGGCAGAGCGGGGTGTCCCGGGTGCTGGCGCCGCGCGAGCTGCTGAAGCAGGAGATGCGGGCCGGGGACCTTCTGTCGCTGGAGGTGCCGCAGGGCGGTGCCGCGCTGTGGATTGCTGCCTTTGATGATGACGGACGGCCGGCGCTGGCGGTGCTGGGGCTGCAGGCGGACGCGCCGATGCCCCTGGCGGATTGCGACGCCGCGGAGCTGCTGGGCTGGATCGTCGGCAACGGCGGTGAGGCTGCGGCGGACATTCCGGCCTGCACGCTGGACATGCCCGAAGAACCGCTGGTGCTGAAGGCCGGGGCGGCTGCCACCGTGTGGATCAGCTGCCCGGCGGAGTGCCGTCAGCTCGCCCATGGCGGGTTGGCGGGCAACGCCAGGGTGACCTGGCAGCCAGCGGCGGGAACGGGGCCGCTGCTGCCGCCATTGCTGGGCGACACCCGCGAGGAATTTACCGTCAGCCGTGCCACCGCCATGTCCTACGAGGTGAAACAAGGCGAGATTATCCAGATCATCGACACTGAAGGTCAGCAGTGTTCGGATTTCACTGCCTTTAATGCGGCGGCATTGCAGCGGGGCGAGGAGCTGATGATCGATGGCACCGCCACGCGGTCGATGGTGCGGCGGTCCTATCCGGGGCCGGGGCTGCTGGACAAATTCTTTGATCGGGACATGCGGCCGCTGCTGAACGTTGTGCAGGACACCTGCGGCCGTCATGACACCTTTGGCCTGGCCTGCACCGCGCGCGGCTATGAGGAGCGCGGCTTTCCCGGCCATGTGAACTGCTCCGACAATATTTCCGAAGCGCTGGCCCGGTTCGGCGTGGCGCGGCGGTCCGCCTGGCCTGCCATCAACTTCTTCTGGAACACTTGGGTCGATCCGCACTCGCATCACATCTTGACCGAGGAGTCCCATTCCCGCCCCGGCGACTACGTCGCAATGCGGGCGCTGGAGGACCTGGTCTGCGTCTCCACCGCCTGCCCGGACGACATCGACCCGATCAACGGCTGGAACCCGACCGATGTGCATGTGCGCATCTACCGCCCCGAAACACCCCTGCGCCGCGCTGTTGCTTACCGCGAAAAGGAAGACGCCCCGATGTCGATCAGCCAGAACTCCGCTTTTCATGACCGGCTTGAACCGCTGACCCAGCATTTCGCCCCGGCCCGCGACCTGTGGGCGCCGGTGAGTTTTCCGTCGCATGGCACCACCGGCGAATACTGGGCCTGCCGCAATGCGGTTACGGTGCAGGACATGAGCGGGCTGCGGAAATACGACATTGCCGGCCCCGATGCCGAAGTGCTGCTGCAGCAGGCGACCACCCGAAACGTGGCCAAGCTGGCGGTTTGGCGCGGCTCCTACACGCTGATGTGCGACGAGGCTGGCACGGTAATCGACGATGGCACCCTGTTCCGGCTGGCGCCAGACCTGTTCCGCTGGTGCTGCGGGTCGGAGGAGAGCGGCCGGGTGCTGGAAACGCTGGCGCAAAAGTTAAGGCTGCAGGTGCGCATCCACGACATGCGCAGCGCGATGCCGAATCTGGCCATTCAAGGCCCCAAGTCTCGGGATCTCTTGCGCAAAATCGCCTTTACCCAGCCGCATGTGCCGACACTGGACCAGTTGAAGTGGTTCGGGGTCACGGTGGCCCGACTGCATGACCGCGAAGGCGCGCCCTTCATGCTGGCGCGCTCGGGCTACACCGGCGAGCTGGGCTACGAGATCTTCTGCGCCAAGGCAGACGCGGTGGCGGTCTGGGATGCGGTGATGGAAGCGGGCGAGGAGTTCGGGATCGCCCCGATGGGCTCTGCCGCGCTGGAGATCATCCGGATCGAGGCCGGGCTGGCGGCCGCCAATGCTGAATTCGCACCGGAAGTGGATGCGTTCGAGGCGGGGCTGGGTTTTGCTGTAGACCTGACCAAGCCTTCCTTTACCGGCAAGGCGGCGCTGGAGCGCAACGCCCGTGAGCCGCGCCGGGTTCTGAAGGGGCTTTTGCTGGGCTGCAATGATGTGCCTTTGCATGGCAGTCCCGTCTATGACGGTGAGCGGCAGGTCGGGGTGGTGACCTCCGCTACCCGCTCGCCCTCGCTGGAACACGCCATCGCCATCGCCCGGCTGGGCGTCGAACACGCCGGGAATGGCACCCGGCTGGAAATCGGCCAGCTGGACGGGCGTATGAAGCGCCTCGGCGCTACCGTCACCGATATCCCCTTCATAGACCCGCAGCGAAAGCGGGCCCGCGCCTGAGCGCGCAAACCAAACCCCAACAGGAGAGACAAGACCAATGAAGATGCTGACTGGATTGAGTGCCGCGACTGCCCTGAGCTTGAGCGCCGCGGGTACCATGGCGCAGGAAAAAGTTATGGTTGGCGAGCCGAGCTGGCCCGGCGCCAAGGTGATGAGCCGGGTGATCGGCCAAGTGATTGAGACCCGCCTGGGCGGCGAAACCGGCTATGCCCCCGGCGCAAATGCGGTGATCTTTGCCGCCATGGACGGCGGCCGCGGCGATATCGACGTGCACCCCGACGTCTGGCTGCCCAACCACCTGTCCTTTACCGAGGAATATGTAGATCAGAAAGGCTCCGTCGGCCTGTCCTCGGGCAGCTACCAAGGCCGCACCGGCTTCTGCACGCCGACCTATATGGTCGAGAAGCATGGCATTTCGTCCGTTTTCGACCTGGCCACACCGATGGCGCAGGAGTTGTATGACACCAACGGCGACGGCAAGGGCGAGATCTGGCTCGGCGCGACCGGCTGGGCCTCGACCAATGTTCATAAAGTGAAGGTGCGCGACTACGGTATCGAAACCTTTCTCGAGCCCTCGACCGAGGACGAGACAGTGTTCTACGCCCGCCTGAAGGACGCCATCGATCAGGAACAGGGCGTGGTCTTTTACTGCTATGAGCCGCATTACGTGCACGCGCTTTACGACGTGACCATGATTGAGGAACCGGAGCACGATCCGAACACCTATACCATGCTGCAGCCGGATCAGGATTCCGACTGGTACAACAAATCCTCGATCACCTCCGGAGACCCGGTAAAGACGGTGACCGTCGCCTATTCCAAGTCGCTGGAACAGCGGAACCCGGCGGCGGCAGCCTTCCTGAGCCAGATCGACATGGATGCAGGCGAGCTGTCCAAGCTCACCTATCAGGTGGTGATCCAGGGCCAGGAGATCGACGCCGCGGTGTCGGACTGGCTGGCCGCCAATGGCGATACCGTTGACGGATGGCTTGGCCTGAACTGATCCCATCCATTGGCCCTGCAGCCCAGCCGGCTGCAGGCGCCCGTACGAGACTTCAAAGACAGGGGGAGGCCATGGCGGACGACATCGCAATTGACGCACGCGGCGTCTGGAAGATTTTTGGCGCACGCGCGGACGAGGCGCTACAGGCCATTCATGCGGAAGGCCTGAGCAAAGCCGAGGTGCTGGAGCGGTTCAACTGCGTGGTCGGCGTGGCGGATGCCAGCTTCCAGATCGAGCGCGGTGAGCTGTTCTGCGTGATGGGCCTGTCGGGGTCCGGCAAATCGACGCTGGTACGTCATGTGAACCGGCTGCTGGAGCCGACGGACGGGCACATCCACATCAACGGCGATGACGTGATGGGCCTGAATGCCGAGGGCCTGCGCGACCTGCGCAACCGCCGCGTTGCCATGGTGTTCCAGAACTTCGGCCTGATGCCGCACCGCACGGTGCGCGACAATGTGGCGATGCCGCTGGAGATCCGCGGCACCGGCAAGGCGCGCCGCTGGGAAGAGGCCGACCGGGTTCTGGAGCTGGTGGAGCTGACCGGCTGGGAGGACAAATACGCCCATGAGCTGTCCGGCGGCATGCAGCAGCGGGTTGGCCTCGCGCGCGCCATTGCCTCGGACCCTGAAATCCTTCTGATGGACGAGCCGTTTTCGGCGCTGGATCCGCTGATCCGCAAGCAGTTGCAGGATCAGTTCATGGAGCTGAGCCGCAAGCTAGGCAAGACCACGATGTTCATCACCCACGATCTGGATGAGGCGATCCGCATCGGCCACCGCATTGCCATCATGAAGGACGGCCGCATTGTGCAGACCGGCACGCCGGAGGAGATCATCCTGAACCCGGCAGATGACTATGTGGCGGACTTTGTGGCCGGCATCTCCAAGCTGAACATGATTTTTGCCCATTCGGTGATGAAACCGGTGGCGGAGTTCGAAGCCACTCACGGCGCGCTGCCGACAGATGCCAAAGTGGCGCGGCCCGACATGGATCTTAGCGACCTGATGGACCTGGCCGTTGACGGCCACGGCATTGTCAAGGTGGCCGATGCCGGCAGCACTGTCGGGGTGATCAACCGTGCGGGGCTGATCCGCGCCATTCAGGACAGCCAGGCGTAAGGAGGCGATGATGAAACACATCGACCAATCTCAGATAAAACCGGAAACCGCCGGGCGGCTGAATACGCTGGTGAGTGACTTCACCGGCCAGTCGCAATGCTACTACCAGCAGGTTTTCAGCTACATGATGGAGGCGCCGGGCTACCGCTTCACCTTGAACTCGGCAGCGGGTTTGCTGGGGCCGGTCTGGTTCGGGGCGCGGGGCCTGTGGTCCTGGTTCCTGGGCTTCCTGCTGCTGGAAACCCTGGCCTATATCCAGATCGCGATGGGTCTGTTTGGCGACCTTGGCCGCGACTTCCGCATCCGGGCGGAGCAGATCGCGCAGACGCTGGAGCTGCGGCGGCAGCAGATCGAGGCGGCGGAGGCCTCTGGCGCGTCCTCATTGGACTCGCTGAAACGTGCCGCGGAGTCGCTGGAGGGCGCGCTGGCCGGAGCACAGGAGGCCGCGGCGGCGGCCAATGCCAGCGGTGTTATCTATCTGGTTGCGGGCATTGCGCTGCTGCTGGCGGTGAAGTTTCTGGCAGCGTCCTTGGCGAACTGGACGCTGGAGGGGCAGTTCGCCCGGTGGCGCTCGGACCGCAGCGTGGCGAGCGGCTGGTCCGTGCCGCGGCTGGCGGTTTCCACCGTGCTGGCGGCGGCGGTTGTGGTGCTGTCTGCGCTGAAGTTCGCGATGCCGGACGCCTTCTCATTGCTGAATGCCTTTCCCACCAACCGCGACTGGCGGCTGAATGTGGGTGACGGGGTGCAGGCGGCGTTCGACTGGACCAAGACTTCGGGCCGGGGCTTCTTTGACGGGCTGACCGCGGGGATGCGGACGCTGCTCGACTGGATCGAGGTGGTGCTGGTCGATACCCCCTGGCCGGTGGTGGCGCTGGTGATCGTGATGCTCGCCTATCTGTCCGCAGGCGCGCGGGTGGCGATCTTTACCGGCGCGGCGCTGGCTTATCTGGGGCTGCTGGACTTCTGGGAAAAGGCGATGACCACCATTGCCCTGCTGGGTGCAGCGGCGCTGATCTCGATCACCCTAGGCATCCCGCTCGGGATCTACTGCGCCCGCCGCCCCCGGGTGTTTGCGGTGGTGCGGCCGGTGCTGGACTTCATGCAGTCGATGCCGTCCTTTGTCTATCTAATCCCGGTGGTCGCCTTCATCGGTTCGGGCAAGCCCGCGGGTGTGGTGGCGACCATGATCTTTGGCAGCCCGCCGGTGATCCGCTTTACCGTACTGGGTTTGCAGCAAGTGCCGGAGACGGTGCGCGAGGCCGCGCTCGCCTTTGGCGCCACGCCGCGCTACCTCTTGTGGCGGGTGGATCTGCCGCTGGCGCGAAAGACGATCATGGCCGGTGTCAACCAGACCATCCTGCTGTCGCTGGCAATGGTGGTGGTGGCCTCGCTGATCGGTGCCAAGGGGCTGGGCGAGGACGTTCTGGAGGCACTGCAATATGCGGCAGCCGGGCAAGGGATCCTAGCGGGTCTGGCAATCCTTTTCTGTGCCCTGATCCTCGATCGAATTGTTGCAGGCAAACGATGACTTATGATCCCGAGGCAGACAGCTTGTCAGCCTCGGGACGGCTTCTTGCATTGACTCGCTAGGTGGACGAAGAGCCGCATGTTTCGGAACATGGAGATAATAATAGTTCGTCTTCACCCGTTCCAGCGGCATCACCTATATAAACAAGTAATTCTGCTGGCTGAGCGTTGTCACTGACGCTACCTGCTGTCGCGCCTATCCGGCGCTGCGCGATGTGCTGATTGCCGGCTACCTGTCGGTGCGGGTGATCGACTTGGGCGCGCTCGACCTGTTCATCCTGCTGCGGTCGGCAACCTATGCCGGCTGGATCATCACCCGGATGGATGAACCCGGATCCAAGCCTCGAAATCAGCGGTTCATCGGAACAACCCGTGTTCTGGCCCAAAGTTTTCTCTCTGAAAAAGGTGTGCAGCCATGACCCGCTTCGCAGGCAAAACCGCGATTGTCACCGGTGCCGGAACCGGGATCGGCGCCGCCACCGCCCGCCGGATAGCAGCCGAAGGCGGCAATGTGACCCTGACCGGCCGCCGCCTGGAACCGATCGAAAAAGTAGCAGAAAGCTGCGGCGGCATTGCCCTGGCGGGGGATGCCGCCAGTGCGGAGCATATGGAAGCTCTGGTGGAATTGGCCCGCAGCCGCTTCGGCGGCCTGGACGTGATGGTCTGCAATGCCGGCGGTTTCGGTTTTGGCTCCCTCACAGGGATCAGCGACGCGGATTGGGGCGCCGCAGTTCAGGCCAATCTGAACACCGCCATGGTCTCTGCTCGTGCCGCCATGCCGGCGCTGAAGGAGCGCTGCGGAAACATCCTGATGATGGCGCCGATCGCAGCGCTTGCAGCCGGGCCGGAGGCCTGCGGCTAGGTCACCATGAAACACGGGCTGCTGGGGCTGACCCGCTCCATTGCCCGCGACTACGGCCGGAACGGGGTGCGCTGCAACGCGGTCTGCCCCGGCTGGGTCCGCACCGAAATGGCCGATGCGGAGATGGCAGAGCTGGTAGAGCGCCGGGGCCTGGTGTCCGTCGAGGAGGCCTACAGCATAGTTACACGCGACTTACCGCTAGGCCGCGCCGCCACAGGTGAAGAAGTGGCAGCTGCAGTTGCGTTCTTATGCTCCGCCGAGGCTGCCATGATTACCGGGGCGGTTCTGACGGTCGATGGCAGCACGACAATTGTCGACGTCCCTACACTGGCGTTCTGACTTCGCCTTGCTAGAAAACTGGTTTTGGAGTTGGGCCACTAAATCCTACAGATCAAGAGACCTGTTCAACTCGTCGAGGAACAGGCGCCAACTTCCGTTTGTTGCCCGATCATACTCTGGTTGCGCAATAACTACTGGGTTTTCCGAAATGGAGATTTCTTCAGGTGAGCAGCCCTGCAGAGTCCATTGCAGCTGCCCTTTCTACGGGGCCATTTTCCATCCCGGTTCACATCCATACGCGTAACCACTTGCGGAACGGCAGCTTTCAGAAGGGCGGTCCAGATGCTTCGCCATCGCAGCATCTCGGTGACCGCATCTGGTTCGAACAGCTGCTTCTGGGCAGGCTGCGGCCGTCCGGAGACAAGGGGCGAACGGCAGCAACGTCCGCTCCTTGTGAATTGACCGTTTCAGCCTCGCTGCGCGCTGCACCAATGGCCGGTTTCATCGCCGCGTCACAGCGCCAGATTTCGAGCGCATGCAGCATTTCTTCCGCTGCAAACGCGCGCAGCGAAAAATCACCATGACCGGGTTGGGCTCAAACCGGCCTTTGGCTGTAGTGAGCGTCAAGGTCTGGTAGGCCGGACAATCCGGACTTATGCAGCTGCGGAGAATGCGCTTGCAGAAAACGCAAGAACTTCTTTGCACCTGCAACAGCAGCCTTTCTGCAATGCAGCGGGCTTCACCGAACCGGCCATCCAGTTCCGCAGCTTGGCTGCGTCTTGCATAACCTCAACTGGCTGCTGCCAGGCTCAACATTCGAGACGCAAGGTCTTGCAAGAGTTCGCACAATGGCTGGTACTCGAGCCCAAAGTGCAACGTTGCCGTTATCGAGATGCGGCAGATACAGCCAGCACATATAGAAATTAAATCGGCAAAGCGCCAATCGCATCCGCAGCTGCCACAATTTCTCGACTGAAGGAAACAAGAGGCAATTCCTGGAGAAGGCGTCAGTTCTTGCCCGCAGCACATTCAGTGATTCCGACTCGGTGCAGCCCTGAGGGATATCAGGCTTCCCGCCTCCGCTCTTCCCTGCGGCGGCATAACAACAATCCTAGTGCTTCGTTTTTCTAGCGGGTGTCTCGCAGCCCTGTAGAATGAGACAGTTTTTCACGAACCGTCCACGAGCGCCTGAAAACGCTGTCAACGGTGTCGGCAGCGCGGCAGCCTTTTCTCTGACAAGGAGGAGAGGAATTATGCAGCCAGCAAAAGACACCTTGGCGTGGATGTATGAAAAGATGGTGACAAGCCGTCGTTTCGAGAACGCCATCGAAAAGATCTACATGGAAGGCAAATCGCCTGTCTTCAACATGGCGGACGGTCCGATCCCGGGTGAGATGCACCTGTCGGACGGTCAGGAGCCCGTTGCCGTGGGGGTCTGCGCCCATCTTGAGGCCGGGGACGTGGTCACGGCCACGCACCGCCCGCATCATCAGGCGATTGCCAAGGGCGTGGACCTGAAGAAGATGGCCGCCGAGATTTTCGGCAAGGCAACCGGCCTGTCCGGCGGCCGCGGCGGCCATATGCATATCTTCGATGCCGAGGTGAATTTCGCCTGTTCCGGCATCATCGCGCAGGGCATGGGACCCGCCGCCGGCGCGGCGCTGTCGCGCCAGATCCAGGGCAAGCCGGGGGTTGCGGTTTCGTTCATCGGTGAAGGCGCGGCAAACCAGGGCGCGTTTCACGAAGCGCTGAACCTGGCGGCGGTCTGGAAGCTGCCGATGGTGGTGGTGGTTGAGGATAACGCCTGGGGGATTTCGGTCTCCAAGGAAGCCTCCACCGCGATCAAGCGCAACTCGGACCGGGCGGCGGCCTATGGCATTCCTGGCCATTACATTCCCGGCAACGACCCCCTGAAGATCTACGAGGTGGCAGGCGAAGCCATCGCGCGGGCGCGCCGCGGCGAAGGCCCGACGCTGATCGAGGTCGAGACCTACCGGCTGGCCGGCCACTTCATGGGCGATGCCGAGGGCTACCGCCCTGATGGCGAGAAAGACGGGCTGTTTGCCAAGGACCCGATTCCGGTGATGCGGGCCCGTCTGCTGGCGGATGGCAGTTTCACGGATGCCGAACTGGACGCGCTGGAAGCCAGCGCCCAGGCGGCGGTGGATAAAGCGATCCGTTTTGCCCGCGACAGCGCCGATCCGAAACCCGAAGACGCGCTGACAGCCGTTTTTGCCTGAAAGCCTGAGGGAGGAAAACACATGGAAAATGAACGGAAACTGACAATCGCACGGGCCATGGCCGAGGCGATGGCGCAGGAGATGCGGATCGACCCAAGCGTCTTTGTGATGGGCGAGGACATTGCGGAACTGGGCGGCGTTTTCGGCAACACCCGCGGCTTGCTGGAGGAGTTTGGCAAGGAGCGCGTCCGCGACACGCCGATTTCGGAGACCGGTTTTATCGGCGCTGCGGTTGGCGCGGCGCAGGACGGGATGAAACCGGTGGTGGAGCTGATGTTCGTCGATTTCTTCGGCGTCTGCTTTGACGCGATCTACAACCTGATGGCCAAGAACACCTACTTCTCGGGCGGGAATTTCAACGTGCCGATGGTGCTGATGACCTCGACCGGCGGCGGCTATTCGGATGCGGGGCAGCATTCGCAGTGCCTTTACGGCAGCTTTGCGCATCTGCCCGGCATGAAGGTGGTGAGCCCCTCCAACGCTTATGACGCCAAGGGGCTGATGACTGCGGCGCTGCGCGATCCGAACCCGGTGATCTACATGTTCCACAAAGGGCTGCAGGGGATGGGCTGGCTGGGCACCGAGGCGGGCGCAATTACCCATGTGCCGGAAGAAAGCTATGAAGTTGAGATCGGTAAGGCGGCCATTGCCCGCGAAGGGCGCGATGTGACGATCGTGTCAATTGCCCAGGGCGTGCATCACGGGCTGAAGGCCGCCGATGCGCTGGCCCAGCAAGGCATTAGCGCCGAAGTGGTCGATCTGCGCTCGCTGGTGCCATTGGATCGCGAAACGGTGCGCGCCAGCGTCGCCAAGACCGGGCGGCTGATTGTGGTCGATGAGGATTATCACAGCTACGGCGTCTCGGGTGAGATCATCGCCACGGTCACCGAGAGCAACATGGCAGACCTGAAGGCGCCGCCGCGGCGGATCGCCTATCCGGATGTGCCGATCCCCTTTGCCCGGGTGATGGAACAGCACTGCCTGCCCAATGCGGACAAAATCGCCGCAGCCGCCCGCGAACTTTGCGGGGCGCCGGTTCCGGCCTGAACGCACTCAAAATTCCTAGAAACAATCAGCTGCCCCGCGGTGTCGGGGCGGCGGCAAGAGGAGATTGCCAAGTGGCTAACGATATCATCATTCCATCCGGCTTGTGGGAGGGCGACGACGAATGCGTCATCACCGCCTGGCTGGCAAGTGACGGCGCACAAGTCACCCAGGGCGCGCTGATTGCCGAGATCATGACGGCCAAGATCCAGTACGAAATCACCGCACCGGCAAGCGGCACCCTGAGCATCACAAAGCAGCAGGACGAAGTTGCGGCCAAGGGCGACGTGATCGGAGCGGTCTCATGACCGTGCAGGCGGCAAGTCCTGCTGTGGTTCCCCTGCGCGGGGCACGCGGGATGATCGCTGACAAGATGTGCGCCTCGCTGCGCGACGCGGCGCAGCTGACCCACCATGCACGGGCAGACATGACTGCACTGCTGGCAACCAAGGCGCATCTCAAGGAAGCGGGCACCGCGCTGTCGGTCGAAGACCTGCTGATGGGTGCGGTGGTCCGAACTCTGCGGCGCCATCCGGACATCAACGGCACCGTGCAGGACCGCGCGGTGCATTTGTCGGATGCCATTGATTTGGGGGTGGCCATCGCCCTGCCGGGCAACCTGCTGGCGGCACCCGCGATCTTCGGGGCGGAAAGCCTGGACCTTGAAGGCCTTCGGGCTGCGCGGCGGGATCTGGTGGCCCGCGCAAGGACAAACAAGCTGACAGTGCCGGAGATGACAGGCGGCACTTTCACGGTCTCCAACCTCGGCCTCAGCCGGGTGGAGCAGTTCACGCCGATCCTGAATGCGCCGCAGATTGCCATTCTCGGCATTGGACGCACGGTCGAAACCGCGGTGCGCGACGGCGATGGCATCGCCTGGAAGCCTTATGCGGGCCTGTCGCTGACCTTTGACCACAGGGCCATCGACGGTGCCCCGGCGGCGGAGTTCCTTTCGGACCTTTGCGAGGCGATCGAAGGTTTCGCGCCATGATCACCGCGCCGTTTTCCACCGCCGCAGACGGCATTGCACGGGAGGCCGCGCTGCTGCAACGGGGCAAGCCTGCGCTGATGCTGTGGCAGGCGGCAGAAAACGCACTGGTGGTTCCGGTTGCCGTGGCACGCAGGGATGGGATGCAGCGCGCGTTGGGCGAAGCGGCGGAACGGGGCTGGCCGGTCACCGTCCGCGGCAGCGGCGGCGGCATAGTTCCGCAAGGTTCCGCCACCCTGAACCTTGCCATGGTACTGCCCTGCACGGCGGGATTCACGGTGGAGGACGGCTACCGGATGATCTGCGGCGCAGTGACTGAGGCGCTGACCCGGTTTGACATCACCGCAGAAACCGGTGCCTGCCCGGGTGCCTTCTGCGATGGCGCCTGGAACGTCCTTGCGCACGGCCGCAAACTGGCTGGCACCGCACAGCGCTGGCGCGCCGCGCCGCAGGGGCGGGTTGTGCTGGCGCATGCCGCGGTGCTCGTCGGGACACCGGAACCGGATCTGTGGCCGGTCCTGCAGCAGCTGCAGGCCGCCGCCTTCGCAGCAGAACCGCCATTGCGGGCGGGTGCCCATATTGCCCTGGACGCGCTGCTGCCCGGCGCCATGCGCCAATCAGCCTTTCCCGGCGCCCTGATCAGAGCTGCGGAGGACCGGCTGACTGCTCTGGCGCGCCTCGAAAGAAAAGCGGCCTGACCGCATCAACACCACTCACTGGGAGGAGAGTAACCATGACAATCAGATTCCACTGGCGCGGCAAGGAGAAGAACGGCCGAGCCGCCATGAGCCGCCGCATGTTCCTGATGACGACCACAATGGCCGGCGTCACCACCAATGCCATGCTCGGAAGCGCATCCTTTGCGTCATCAGCGGTGCTGGACGAGGCGCAGGGCGCCAGCCTGCTGCGGATGATCCAGGATATCTACCCGCATCCGGATGTGCTGCAGGTTTCACACTACGAGGCGATTGCCGCCACGGTGATGAAGAACGCTGAAGGTGACGCCGAGACCGCCAAGGGTTTGACTGACGGCCTGGCGCGGATCGACGCAAAGGCGCAGGAGCTGTTCGGCACCCCCTATACCGGCATCGAAGACGCGGACGCCCGCGAAGGCCTGCTGCGCTATTTTCAGGACGAGGGCTTCTTTCAGAGTGTCCGCTGGACCGCCTACTTCGGCATCTACGACAACAAGGAAGTCTGGCCGCTGTTCGGCTACGAGGGCTCCTCAGTTGAGCACGGCGGCTACATCGACCGCGGCTTCTCCGACATCACATTTGTTCCCGAGGGCCCGTCCCTTGAGGAACGCATGGCTGACGTTCAGGCGTAAGGGGCTGAATCATGGCACAATTTGATCTCAACGACGACACTGTGGTTGTCATCATCGGCTCCGGCGCCGGCGGCGGCACCCTGGCAAACGAACTGGCCCAGAAAGGCGTCAAATCGGTTGTTCTGGAAGCTGGCAAGCGCTTTGACCTGAGCGATATCGAAAACGACGAATGGGCGATGTTCCAGAAGATCTCCTGGCTGGACGAACGCTATTCCGGCGGCGGCTGGCACGGGGCGGTGAACCACCCGACGCTGCCTGCCTGGATCGTTAAGGGCTATGGCGGCTCGACCATCCACTGGGCGGGCGTCGCCCTGCGGTTCAAGGATTTCGAATTCAAGACCCGCAGCACCTATGGCGAAATCGACGGCGCCAATGTCGAAGACTGGCCGATCGACCTGGCGGAAATGACGCCGTGGTATGAAAAGGCCGAGCTGAAGATGGGCGTCACAGGCAGAACCACCGGCATGCCGCATCTGCCCTGGAACAACGGGTTCCGGGTGCTGGCCGAAGGCTGCCGCCGCACCGGGCGCAGCGATTACCGCTCGGGGCCGATGGCGATCAACTCGGTTGAACGTGACGGCCGCCCGGCCTGCCAGCAGATCGGATTCTGCATGCAGGGCTGCGCCATCGGTGCCAAGTGGTCGACAATGTACACCGAACTGCCCCGCGCCGAGGACACCGGCAATTGCGAGGTACGCACCGATGCGATGGTACTGCGGATCGAGCATGACGACGCAGGCAAGGTGAACGCGGTGGTCTATGCGGACAGCGAGGGCAACCAGCACCGCCAGAAGGCGCGTGTTGTCTGCGTCGCGGGCAATTCCATCGAAAGCCCGCGGATGCTGCTGAACTCAGCCTCCCCGATGTTCCCGGACGGTCTCGCCAATTCCTCCGGCCAGGTGGGCAAGAACTACATGAACCATACCACCGGCGGGGTCTACGCGGTGCTGCCGGAGAAGGTGCATATGCACCGCGGCACCTCTGTGGCCGGGATCGTCGGCGATGAGGTCTACCACGACGCTTCGCGCGGCTTCAGCGGCGGTTATTACCTTGAGTTCCTCTCGCTTGGCCTGCCGTTCATGGCGGCCTTCCTGGAGCCGGGCAATTCCGGCTGGGGCCGCAGCGTGGCGGGCGCGCTGGAAAACTACGACCGGATGTCCGGCGTCTGGGTGCTGGGCGAGGATCTGGCCCAGGAGCGCAACGCGATCACCCTGCACGGCAGCGAGGTGGACCAGCACGGGCTGCCGGTGCCGATCATTTCCAAGACCCCGCATAACAACGACTACGAGATGACGGCACATATGTATGATACCTCGGCGCAGATATACGAGGCCGTCGGCGCCACTGATGTCTATGAGCTGCCCGCCTATCCGGCGACCCACAACATGGGCACCAACCGGATGCACGCCGATCCCGCCAAGGGTGTCGTCAATGCCTACGGCCAGGCGCATGACATCGATAACCTGTTTGTCTCGGATGGCAGCCAGTTCACCTCCTCGGCGGCCTGCAACCCGACGCTGACCATCGTGGCGCTGGCCATCCGCCAGGCGGAATACATCGCACAGGAAATGAACACGCAGAACATCTGACGCGGCACGTTCTTCCCCTGGCGGCCCGATCCTTCGGGGCGGGCCGCCCCCTTGCCGCTCCGGGAGTATCTTATTCGCCCGCCCGAAGCGGCGAAAAAACAGAAGGAAATCGACATGTTCGGAAAACTGAAAGTTATCACCATAATGACCCTGCTGGGATTGAGCATACCGGCCGCGGCTGTGGCCCAGATGCCCGGCATGCGCGGCACGCAGCATATCGGAATTACGGTGCCGGATGTTGACGAAGCGGTGGAATTCCTCGTCGACGTGCTGGGCTGCGAGTCATTCTTTTCGTTCGGTCCGTTCGGCCCGTTCGAGGATGACTGGATGACCAAGAATCTCAATGTCGACGCCAGTGCCGTGATCGACATCATCACAATGGTGCGCTGTGGCAACGGCCCTGCATTCGAGGTGTTCAAATACACTGCTCCGGATCAGAACCAGACCCCGCCGAGGAACAGCGACATCGGCGGCTATCATATCGCGCTCTATGTCGACGATATCAACGCGGCGGCGCAATATCTGCGCGGCAACGGTGTTCAGGTCCTGGAGGCGCCCCATCCGCTGCCCGGAACGGAACTGGAAGGCCTGGAATGGGTGTATTTCCTGTCGCCTTGGGGCATGCAGATGGAAATCGTGAGCCATCCTGACGGCATCGCATTCGACCAAAAGGGCGACGGCAGGCTCTGGGACCCGCGTTCCTGAAAACCAGGTAATCACAACAATCCGGGCCGCTGCAATCGACGTCAGGGGTCCGGAAGATGGGGGAATTGGATATGACGAAGCCAAGATTTACCGGGATCGTTACATTCAGAAGAAGCCTGCTTGCCGCCCTGTTGTCGCTTGCCGTGCTTTTCTGCGGCCCTCAGAGTGCCCGCGCGCATTTCAGCAACGCTGATCCGCGCATCATCCATATCGCGGCACAAGGCAATGACCGGACGATCATCCTGATCCGCATGCCCGCGCCCCTAGCGCTCTTGCCCGATGACTGGCAGGGCAGCGATGAAGTTCGGCTTCCTCCCTTTGCTGCTGACATGAACGGTGAACCGGTTCTGGACGCGACCGCCCTCGCAGCGGCGGATGAGGCGTTGAAACTGCGGCTTCGCGAGGTTGTAACACTATGGGTTTCAGGACAACGCCAGGAAACCCGGGTCGAGAAGTTCAGGTTCTGGGAAGACAGCACACGGCCCTCATTCGGCACCCTCAAGTCCGCGCTGTCTGCCTTTGAGGCTCCGTTTAGCAAAGACCGCGAAACACCAATGCCTTATTTCGATCTCACGCTTGATGTTATGATCTCCGTACCTTCCGGCATCCTGTCGCAGGAACTAAGCCTGACCTCCCAGCTTGGCCGGAATTTTCGTGTGATGGAGAGTCTCGGGACAGTGACGAAACTGCACCGGGAAACAGGCATCGAAACAAGGGCGACAATGGGCGTGCTGCAAGTGTCCTTTCCAGCCTTGCCGACGACAACCAAGATCCTGCTGGACACCGCCAAGTCAGGGGCCGAGCATATTTATCGCGGGCTCGATCACCTGGCCTTGATCATCCTGATCGCCATCGCGGCGCAGCACTGGCGTCAGGCACTTTCCTGGGCCTCAGCCTTCACTGTCGGGCATATGACCACCCTCGTGGCCGGCCTTTACAGTTTTGCACCGTCAGCGTCCTGGTTCGTGCCGGTGGTCGAAACTGCGATCATCTTGTCGATCATCTACGCCTGCACCGCCGTTTTCCTGCGACAGGGCCGTGCGTTCGGTTGGGCAAGCCTTCTGATTGTCGGATTGATTCATGGTTACGGTTTTGCCGCTTCGGCGTCCGAAGCGCTTTTCACGGGCCAGTTTGATCCTCTGGTTCTGATCTCTTTCGCGATGGGGTTGGAGCTGTGTCAGTTTGCCATTTACGCAATAGCTCTTCCATTGATTGTGTTTACTGACCGTATCTCGCCTAAGATCCGCATCTCGTGGCGCAAAGCGGTAGTGCTTGGCATAATGGTCTTCGCAATTTCCGCGGCGATCTCGCGCCTGTCCGATACGGCCAGCGCTTTCGCCGTAGCGTGATTTCAGAAGGGTTGAAGACCTGTTCGCACCGGGTTCCTGATCGAAATCAAGGCACGCTGCTTTGCCGGGTTCCTGGGCGCACTTGGTTGATCGGGTGTAGGTCCAAGAAACTATTCCGGACGCTGCAGCCCTTCCGAGGCAATCCAGCGGTTGAGCGTTGCGCGGCTCTTGCCCAGCAGGCGCGCGGCCTTTGTCACGTTCCAGTTTGTGCTGTCCAACGCGTCTCGCAGCGACGCTCGTGTCAGCGCTTTGGAACTTTCCTCCCGCGGCGCGAGCAAGCGTGCCGGCAGGTCGGTCACGTTGATCCGCCTGCCGTTGCCGCAAATCACCGCCTCGCGCAGAACAGCCAGCATTTCCCTCCTGTTGCCCGGCCAATGGTATCCGGCCAGCACCTCCAAGGCGCTTTCAGCGATCTCGATAGGAGTATCAAAACTCTCGGCGATGACATTTGCCAGCACCGTCTCGCAATCCCGCTCGGTAACCGGCGGCAGTTCAACAACTGACTGCGCCAGCAGATACAAGAGGTTCCTGGGAATGCCCTCGTCACTCTCAAGCTGCAGCCACGGTTTGCCCGCGGTGAATAGCAACACCGGAGGATGCGCCCTTGAGCTGCTGTCTGCCCGGCTGCTGTCAAGATAGCGTTCGAGGACTGCCTGCGCTTCTGCCGGCAGAGTTTCGACATTCTTCAGGATCAGCGTCGGGACTGTGTCGCCAACCGGGTAATCGCTGAGAAAGTCCAGGCTGTTCAGCGCCTCCGCGAGATCCGTTTCGGTGCCGTTGCGGGCCGCATCGAGTGTGAGCGCCATTGGCGTGTCCAAACCCTGGTCTTCCAACAGCGCCCGGGCAAACAGTCCGGCCCCCGCACCCGTTTCGCCGCAAATCAGCAGCGGCACCCGGTGCGCCACCAGTTTGCGCGCCCGTTCCGCCAGAACCGGCAGGCCGCCGCCTTCTGCCGCCAGCCGCCCCAGAACAGCATTCCTGTCTATCCGGGCAGGAAGACGCGGCTTGTCAGGGTGCAGGACTTTGCGCCGGGGCGGGATTGCAGCCGGTCCGCGCAGGCTGACCTCAAGGTCTTTCAGATCGGAGATGTGCCGCCCCGCCAGGCCCTGGTGCTCAGCCGGCCGTGCTGCATCGCGCCACAGCGGCAGATGCGAGATGATGACACCTTCCTCATTGCAAGCCACCAAAGTCTCGAAGCAGCGGTGCTGTTCCAGATTGCGCGACAGCACCCGCCCGGTGAGCTTGTCGGCGTGAAAATTGCGGAACAGGCGCGTCTGGAACTGACGGGAGGCACGCCGCACGACCTGCTCGCACAATGCGTATTCCTCAGGACGCCGATGCAGCGACCCAACCAGCGTTATCGTTCCGATCAGGTTGTTCTGGGCATCTGTCAAAGGGGCCGAACTGCAACTGAGCCGGTGAAAGCAATCATAGAAATGCTCCCCGCCGCGCACCGTCAGAACACGGCCGGATTGCATCGCCATCGCGACCCCATTGGTGCCCGCGACACGTTCATCCCAGACTGCGCCCCTGACAAGGCCGCTTCTTTGAAACTCCGCCTCCACCCCCTCGGGCGCATAGGATTCAATAACAATCCCGTCGGCATCTGTGATCAGCAGGCAATAGCGGGAGCGGCTGGGCAGCAGGGCGGACTTGTCGACTTCCGCCACTGCCCCGCCGGCCTGATCCAGGAATTTCTCATTGCGGTGGCAGATTTCATCTGCCTGCAGCCTGAGGATCGGGTTCCTGGCGCTTGACGTCAGGCTATGCTTGGACAGGCTCCGCTCCCGCGAGGAGCGGATCAGCTTGTCCACGGATGCCCTGTCCAAAAAAGCGGACATTGCTTGCACCTCCCGTTTTTCAGCCCTTCTGCTGTGTCCCGCTTGTCAGGCGAGTTTCGCTGAAATCCTGCGCTGTGTCCAACTTGGCCAGTCCCGCCCGGCTGTCACAGCAGGCCTTCCAGCGCTTCCAATGCCCGCCCGCCGTAAACCACCGACGGCCCGCCGCCCATCTCGACTGCAACAGAGATAGCCTCGACAACCTCTTCCCGGCTGGCCCCATGTTTCAGCGCCGCGCGCAGGTGGAAGAGGATGCAATCCTCGCAGCGGATTGCGATCGAGATCGAAAACGCCATCAGTTCCTTGGTTTTGCTGCTTAGCTCCGCCTCAGCTGAAGCCGATTTTACCAGCTGGCTGTAGGGTGACATTACCGCTGGCGCCGCTTTGAACAGCGCTCCTGCGCGCTTGTCGATTGCTGCGGCTTGGTCCTTGTAAGCTGTCGTCAATTTCCGGGTTCTCCGTCAAGTACTATGGGACGGCCGGTTCGCGGATCTGCCCGCGGCCGACTGCGTCTGTCTATTGCTGGGTGGCCGGGGAAAGTATTGCTGCATTCAACGTGCTTAGAAAGCGCTAGGGCCGAACTCTCTTTCGAGACGGAGAAATTGTCTCATCGAGCATGCAAATGAGACAGTTGCTGTCTGCTAGCTGCCTGCCTGCACGGAATTCGAAGGTTTTCGGGCTTTCCTGCCCAATTAGATGCTTCGTGGGTCCTGACCCAAAACACTCCGGGCCACCACAGAGCGGCGATACGCCGAGAACCCTGTCTGCTGCCGCAGTGCCATTGGACGGAACCCGTCTAACCAAATAGGCAGAGTCCTCCAGGATGATCACTATGTGCGGTATTTCCGCCTTTAGAACCGCTGTGCGATGCTCGATCAGTTGCAAGGCCACAGGCGGATCCGCCCTGCACTGCGGGAAAGGCCGCTTATCCTTCTGCAATGCGGAGGGAGAAACTCTGCGGCGCAGCGCACTGGCGTGTTGCGTGCGCGAACAGCATGATTTTGACAGTTCTGCTGTGGGCTCAAAACCCGCTTTCGCGGCGTTTTGCCCGAACACTGGCGATGCAAGCGCCAGTGTCAGCGCATCGAATGAAGCCGCAGAGTCTCAGGTGCAAAGCCTGCGTGGCGAACGGTAGGTTCCAGTCCGTCCTCAACCTCGACCACGCCGCACTGGCATTCGGCGGCTTCGAGCTCCATTTTTTCGGGATCTTGCGATCGCAAGCAACGGCAGAAGTCTGAACCTAGGCAGCCGTGAGCAGCCTCGTGGTTCTCAGGCTCGGATCGTCAAGATTGGAGCAGAAGCGGCGGGATCAGCGCCGCTGCCGATTTCTTGCAGATAAAGACGCAGCCCCGGATCCCCCTAACCGGCAGACCAGGACAGCGGGCAGATATTTCACCTCGTATTCATACTCCGGGCACTGGACCGGTTCATGCCTTCTGGCGTTCGTTGGCGGGGTCCCAAGCCGGGTCGTCGAGCAGGGTAAAGGCCTTGCGTTCGCCCAGGATAACCACCTCCAGCCCTCCGGCAGCCGCCGGATCGACATAGGCGAAGCCGAGACTCTTGCCTGTGGCATGGCCGTAGCCGCCTGAGGTGCAGACGCCCACCACCCTGTTCCCTTGCATCACCGGCTCGCCGCCGTAGATGTCGCAATCGGTTGCGGCGGCCGCACCATAGACCAATTTGGCGGCGATGCCCTTCTGGCGGACCGATTCAGTCGCCGCACGCCCCTGAAACTCTCCTTTGTCCGGTGCGTAGAAGCGGGAGCCGCCGGCCTCGATCAGGGTGATTTCGTTGGTCAGTTCCGTGTTCATGCCGTGATAGGCCTTTTCCATGCGCAGGCTGTTCACCGCATGGACGCCGAAATCGGAAATGCCATGCGGTTCGCCAGCCTCCCGGACGGCAGCGTAGAGTTCCGCCAGCCGGGTCATCGGCGCGTGCAGTTCCCAGCCCAGTTCGCCCACATAGTTCACGCGCAGGGCGCGCAGGGCGACGCCCGCGATGGTGATCTCCTGCCCCGACAGCCAGCGGAAGGAGGGCGTGGAAAGGTCCGCCTCGGTCAGGGGCTGCAGCACGTCGCGCGCCTTGGGGCCGGCCACCACCAGGATGCCGAAATCATCGGTCACATTGGTCACAGTCACGCCGTTTCCGGCAACGCTGAGATGATCGAGCACCTGCAATTCGGCACCTGCGCCGGTCAGCACATAGAAGCGGTCATCGGCCAGACGGGTAATGGTCCATTCACCGATGATCCGGCCATTGGCGGAAAGGACATGGGTCAGGGCGGTACCGCCCTGTTTCTTCGGCAGCTTGTTGGCTGTCAGCCGGTCCAGCAGCGCTTCCGCTTCCGGCCCGGCCACGTCGAATTTGGCAAAGCTCGACAGGTCGCAGATGCCCACGCGCTCGCGTACCGCCCGGCATTCCTCGGCCACGATGCCGAACGTATTATTGCGGCGGAACTGCAGGTCTTCGGCAAAGCCCTCGGGCGCAAAATACTTTGGGCGTTCCCAGCCGAAGACCTGAGAATAAACCGCGCCCTTGGCCTTGAGCGGCTCATAGAGCGGCGTCGTGCGCACCTTGCGGCCGGCGGCTGCCTCGCGGCCCGGCAGGGGCGTCACGAACATCTCGTGATAATCCTCAAAGCTCTTGGCGCGGGTGTAGGCCTGATCGGCGAAACCGCCGAAGCGGCGCGGATCGACGCAGGCCATGTTGATCTCGCTGTCGCCGTGGACCATCCATTGCGCCAGGTATTTGCCGACGCCTGCGCCTTGCGCGATGCCGATGGACGACCCGCAGCACTGCCAGAAATTGCGCAGCCCAGGCGCGGGCCCTGCCAGCGGATTGCCATCAGGCGTGTGCGGAATTGCGCCGTTGATGATGCGCTTGATCCCGGCCTCGGCAAAGATCGGCATGCGCTCGAAGGCCTGTTCCAGCCAGGGTGCGATACGGTCGATATCGCCTTCGAAAAGCTCGTTCTCGCTGTCCCATTCGGGGTAGCCGCCGCGATGATCCCAGGCTTCTCTGGCGCCGTAGTGTTCATAGATGCCGACCAGGCCCGATTTCTGCTCCTGACGGTAATATCCGGCGGTGGCCGGGTCGCGCATCACCGGCAGTTCACCATCCCAGGTCTTGAACGCGTCCAGCGCCTCGGTCACCAGGTAATGGTGCTCCATATTGGTGATCGGCGTATCCAGCCCGACCCACAGCCCGACCTCGCGGGCGTAGCAGCCCCCGGCATTGACCACATGTTCGCAGGTGATGTTGCCGTGTTCGGTCACCACTTCCCATTCGCCTGAAGGCATCTGGCTGATACCCATTACCCGGTTGTGGCGGATGATCGTGACCCCCATTTGCCGCGCGCCTGCAGCCATGGCGTTGCAGGCGCTCGACGGATCCACATGGCCGTCCATATTGGTCCAGGCCCCGGCCAGAATGCCGTCTGTTTCGAGCCAAGGGTTCAGCTCCTTGATCTGGTCGGGGCCGATGACTTCCATGTGGAACCCGACGTTGGCCGAGAACCCGGCGACGTAATTGAACCAGTCCACCTCTTCTTGCGTGGTGGCCAGCCGGATGCCGCCGCAGCCATGCCATCCGGCGGGCTGGCCGGTGATCTCTTCCAGCCGCGGGTAGAGCGTGTTGGAATAGTGGTGGATCTTGGCCATGTTGTAATTGCCGATGAAGCTGGGGCACTGGCCTGCCGCGTGCCAGGTCGAGCCTGAGGTCAGCTCGCCCTTCTCGATCAGCACCAAGTCTTTCCAGCCCTCTTCGGCGAGGTGATAGGCGAGGCCCACCCCCATCATGCCGCCGCCGACGATCACCACTTTTGCATGAGACTGCATGACAAAATCCTTTCCTGCTTGGCTCACCAAACGCCGTTGCCGCCGGACATCCGGCCGCGGGGCAGAATGATGTTGAAATTCTCGCGCAGCTGCCGGTCCAAGGCCTCGGGGATGTGACGGGGGTAGTGTTCCGCCAGGATCGCTTGCACCTTGTCCCGCGCCACTTCGCGCGCATCGCGGGCGCCGGCATCCTCCCATTCGCTGATGCTGCGGCGGTCCGCGATCTCCGGGTAAAGATAGTCGGTTTTCATTCGGTTGAATGTCTGCGGGTGGCCAAGGTAATGGCCTTCGCCCAGCACAACGCCGCGGATCACGTCGAAACTGAGCGTGTCCTCGCTCACTTCGACCCCCCTGACCGTGCGCAGGATGGCGCCGATCAGATCGTTGTCCAGCACATAGCTCTCAAAGCTGGTGCCCATCAGACTGCCCTGCATGCCCGCGCATTCGTGAATCATCGAAGCCCCGGCATGGGCGGCGAGTGAAATGGTGTAGCCCTTCTCTCCGCCCGCCTGCATGTCCGGCAGCTTGCTGTCGGTCATGCCCGCAGGGACAGAATTCGGCAGGTCGTAGAAACCGGCCATCTGCGCGCAGGCGGCAGACAGCAGCGCCTGCTCGCCTGACCCGCCCGACATCGCGCCGGTGCGCAGATCGCTGACAAAGGGCCAGGTGGCAAAGATGCCCCGGCAGTTCGGGTCGATGATGTTGCACAGAACCAATCCGGCCAGAACCTCGGCACAGGCCTGCGCCACGGCCCCGGCCAGGGCAGCAGGTGCGGTCGCCCCGGCCTGGCCCGCAGCCACAAGCAGGATCGGCATTCCCATCTCCACGGCCGCCTCCAGCGCGTCGCAGCTTTCGGTCGCAAAGCGCATCGGCGGCACTACGTGGCAGCAGACGGCAGTGCAGAAGGGACGCTCGCGGAACTTGCCCTCGCCGCCCGCCACCGCGTCCAGCATCGGCATCACTGCGCGGACACTGGCGCTGTCGGTGTAGCTGACGGCGATGGATTTCGCGGTGCCCGACAGGCAGGCGTAGGTGGTGTTGATATCCAGATCGAGGATCGTATTCGCATCCCGCGCCACGACTGAGCGGTGATACCAGTGGATATTGTCCATCCGGTCCACCAGCCGCGCGATATCATAGAGGTCGGAGACGGTGCTCTCGCGGTACTTGCCGCTGTTGAAATCCATAATCGTCGGCGCCGCGCCGCCGGTGCCCGCATGCACGCGCTTACCGCCGATTTCGATGTCATGCGCCGGGTCGATGCCGTGCAGGGTGAACTTGCGTCTCGTGCGGGCAATCACATCCTCGACCAACGCGCGCGGAAAGCGCAGGCGGCCCGCATCGTCCACCCGGCAGCCTGCCGCGACGGCGCGCGCCTCAAGGCTAGGGGTGACTTGGCTGAGACCAAGATCAGCCAGAAGCCGCAGCACCAGCTCGTGGATCCGCTCCATCTCTGACTGGCTGAGAGGCCGGTACTGCCCGCCGACCATTCCCGGGCTGACAGGGGCTGCCGTGGGGGCGGCTTCGGGCTTGGCGCGGCCCCGGCGGTTCGGTTTTCGAATGGCGGTTGCAGGCATGAGCGACCTCGTGGCGTTTCCTGAGGTCCAATAAGCTGCGAATCGTCGTCTCTCTCAAACGATCAAATTGAATGCAACGCATTCCCGCAGATCATGCGAAGCTTTCTCCAGATTCGCATTCTTCTGTCATCCATTGCAGGAAGGCGGTAATCTCCGGCTGCGCTATCTTGTCCTCCAATGCGCCGATGTAATAGCTGTGCCGGGTTTCCAACGGTAAATCCAATGGGCAGACCAGTTGCCCGCTTTCCAGCATTTCGTCCGTGATATAGCTCCACCCCAATGCAACCCCGCGCCCGGCCTCCGCCCCCTGCAGCACCATCGGATAGCTGTTCAGCCGGATGCCCCGGCGTACCGGCTGGCCGGTGACCCCCTGCCGCGTCAGCCACACCTGCCAGTCAACGGCGCCCCAAATGCTGCCGCCGCCATCCAGGTGCAGCAGCGTCTGATCGAGCAGATCGGCGGGGCGGCGCAAACTGGGATGATCCCGCAGGTAGGCAGGGCTGCAGACCGGATAGACTTTCTCGGCAAACAGCTTCCGGGCTTCAACTCCCTCCCAGGTGTTTTCGCCATAAAGCACGGCAACATCCGCCTCCTCTCGTGTCAGGTCGACCGCCTGATCTGTCGCCAGAACGCGCAGGTCTATGTCCGGGTGGCGTTCGGAGAACCGTTCCAGCCGGGGCATCAGCCAGTAATAGGAGAAGGCGACTGAGGCCGCGACCGTGATCTGGGGCGCATCGCTGGTCACACGCAGCTCATTCACGCAGCGCCCGATTTCATCCAGCCCCCGCGTCACCGCATCAAACAGCTGCCGCCCCTCAGGCGTCAACTCGATGGCGCGGTGTTGGCGCAGGAACAACGGTCGGCCAAGCGCAGCCTCCAGAGCCTTGATCTGTCGGCTGACCGCGCTTTGCGTCAGGCACAATTCGTCGGCGGCGGCAGTGAAGCTCATCCGCCGGGAGACCGCCTCAAACGTGTGAAGCTGCGACAAAGCTGGCAACGCGTATTTTCTCATCGCAGCTCCTTCGAACTCGCAAAAGCAGGATTAATACATCGTTCAAAGAAATGCACGGCCTGAGGATACCTTGTCCAGACAGGAGATTTACTTGAACACAGCGGCCTGCGGGCCGAATGAAAGCACTTTCCTCTTCAATCTTGACCGGATCCAGCCGCAGGCCGCCATGAGTGCGCCCTCAGCGGGAGAGTACTATGTCCGGCGCTGTGAGAATTCGTGGTTTAGATTTGCCGCAGGCTGACGGAATGGCCGCATTTCCTTCTGCCATGCAGCGGGCAGTTTTCGGCAAAGCAGCGGACCGGCGCGCTGCGAGCGCACGCAGCATGAAAATCAAATACACACTCTGGGGCTCTCACGGCTCGTTCGCCGCACGATGTCTGAAGGTCCGCTGCTGGTAACGGCCACCATTCAGTCGAACGATCGCAAGGAAAACGCCCGATAACACCAGCGGGAGGACTGAAGAGGAGATGACGCAATAGAGCTCCAAGAACAGATGGAAGGTACCGCCTCTGGTCAATGCTCACGTAGCAAGATTTGAAGCTACCGATCCGGCCTGGACAAAAATGGCGAGGGCGAACTACTCAACCCTCTGAATCCATTGAACTCAGATCATTTCACTGCCGTTTTGACCGGGGTCAGATTGGCAGATTTCGCAGAGCTTCCGAATAATCTAAGCAGTTCAAACCAGAACTCACCAACTGCTAACTGCCGCGATTATTGTACAGGCAATGGGATCTCAAAGCCGTATCTTGGATCACTCCGGCTTCGCTCTGAAGACAATCGCTCGCCCAATTGCCGGGGTAGGGAGGGCAGGGCAAGACAGCGCCCAGCCGCATCTCCACGGTTTCATTTTCCCGGTCCGAGCTCTGGTCTCCTTGAGCCGGAGACCAGAACTTTCTGTCCGCAGGGAAATCGCCTGTGCACCCGGAAAAACGGCAGGACTCGAGCGCGTGCAACTTGCCAATGGCTGCTGAAGTATCCGCAAAAACCTCCCGGAATAGAGGAAACCACGAGCATGAAACTCAAGCACTTTATCCCCTCCATCTTCGCCGCAACGGCGCTTTCCGGCTGCCTGAATGACGGCTCCGTGCCGGACAAGCACGCAATCACCTTTGAGAAACCTGTTCCAGCTGGCGGGCCTTCCAAAGCCCAGAGCATGGCAGCCCTACGGCAGTGGCTGGTTGCAAATGTCCCAGAAGGCGACACCGCCAAGGATGTGAGCGTGGGACCGGTCCGCTATGCGGCCGTCCTGTGGCCGTTCCCGGAAAAGGATTTCTTCGTCTGCGCCCGCTTCACCGCCAAGAACCGTTTCGGGACATACGAGCCGCCACAAAACGCCCTGATGACCATGCGCGTCTATGACCCTGCAAAAGGCTGGGAACCGGCGCTGGTCAAAGGCGTGGAGCACGATGCGTACCGGCAATACTGCATCAGTCAGCCGCACGCTTAGCAGGCGCAATTTAGGTCAGATAGACTGACTTATTTAACATAAGCAGGATTATAGCGCAGAGCGCTTTCAGCGCGGCCCAGGAGGCATCCGGGCCGCGGAACCCCGGTTATTGCCGTTCGAAAACAATGACTTGCGAGGCGCCGCGGGTGTCCCGAGCTGTCGGAAGGCTCGCGTTGCAAAGAAACGAGGGAATACGTCATGGGCCACAAAGGACATACCCAGCTTGTCAGAGGCGGCCAGACAACACAACACTGGACCCGCATGGCAACACAGGTGCTCAAGTACAGCACCTCAATGGCCGCCGCCGCCTTCACCATCACATTTCTGGTCCTGGTCGCCCGGAACTACGAGCTGGATAAGGTGCGGCTCACCGGCATCTACTGGATTGCGGAATTCAACGTCGAACAGCGCGGCACTGAACTCCGCGAACTCAATTATGCGGATCTCGGCGGGCAGCGCGTGAAGCGCACCGCTGGACAGATCTATGCAGACCCCGATTTACGCAAGATCTATGAGCTTTACGCGGCAAATGCCTGGCGTTTCCTCTATTTCTCGCTGCTGCCCGCCGCTGCGGCATTTGCCTTCACCTTCGCTGTTTTTGCCATAGTCGGCCGGTCGCTGAAGGAGGAAGAGCATATCCGGGGCGCGCGCCTGGTTACAGCCAAGGAGCTGAAAGCCTGGTCCAGGCGAAAATGGCGCGACTACGAAAAGCGCTTTGGCAAGGGCTCCAAGAAAGGCCCCCGCTACACGCTGGCCGGGATCGAATTTCCCCCCAATGCTGTAGAGGCGCAGATCGGTATCACCGGCACCGTCGGCGTTGGCAAGACCAATGCCATGCACGAGCTGCTGAACACCATCCGGGCGGTTGACGGCCGGGCCATCATCTATGACCGCATGGGCGGCCTGCTGCGGGACCATTACGACCCGGAAAAAGACATCATCCTCAACCCCTTCGATGAACGCTCTGTGGGCTGGTCTCCCTTCAACGAGGTGGTTTCGCCGGAAGGCTTCGCGCAGATCGCCGAGGTGATGATCCCGGATCAGCAAGGCTCTTTGGACAGTTTCTGGACCCAATCCGCGCGGCTTGTCTTCCAGTACGCCGCCCGTGAGCTGGCAAAGGCCGGAAAGACCACCAACGCAGATCTCCGCAAGGCCATCATGAACATTCCTTCAGAGGAGCTGGGCAAGCTGGTGGCAGCGACGCCCGGCGCTCATTTCTTCGGAGAGCATGTTGCCAAGACCTCCGGCTCGATCCGCGCCAACATGATCACCGAACTGCGGTTTCTGGAATACCTGCGCGATGATGCCGAACCTTTCTCGATCCGGGATTGGGTTGTAAATGACCGGCCCGGCTTTGTGTTCCTGACCGGTAACGCGGAACAGTCGGCCGCGGTGCGCAACATCGTCTCCACCGTCTTTGAAGTGGCCGCCAACGCGCTGATGACGACAGAAGAAAGCCGCGACCCCAAGGTCTGGTTCTTCCTTGATGAGGTTCCAACCCTCAACAAGATGCCCTTCCTGCCCAAGAGCCTTGCGGAGATCCGGCAGTTCGGCGGCGCCTTCGTTGTAGGCTACCAGGTGTTTTCCCAACTGGAAGACATCTACGGCGGCAAGGCAGCTGAGACGATTTCCGGTGTCCTCAACAACCGGGTTGTCTTCAACACCCCCGACTACAATACGGCGCAGCGCTCCTCCCATTCGCTCGGTGAAGAGGACGTGATCGAGCAGCAGGAAAACATCACGCTCGGTGCCCACGACACCCGTGACGGTGTGGGCATTGTCGGCCGCCGCATCCAGCGCGCGATTGTCACCCCGTCAGAGATCCAGTCCCTGCCCCAGTTCGTGGCCTACTTCCGCCCGGCCTATGACGCCCCGACCGCCAGAGTGCGCTTTGAACCTGTGCCGACCACGGCCACCGCGGAAAAGTTCGTCCCCTACAAGGGCAACGGCTTCGATGCGGGCGGGATGCAGGTCACCGCGCTAAACGTGGAGATCCAAGAGGGCGAGACCGCGGAAAAGGGCTTCGCAGCCCTGAAAGCAGAAGAGCAGAAGGCTGAGTTTTTCCGCTTCCTGGACCGCGTGCGCCCCGAAGGCGCTGTGCTGATCGAGGATCCCGCCAGCATCCCGGAACGGGACTGGTACTGGCAGCACTTTGCCACCGCCCGGGTGCGCGGCCGCGATCTGAAAGAGATCGGCCCGCCGGATCCCTATGCAGGCTTTGTCAGCAACGGGGCCGCCAAAGCCCGCGAAACCGCCGCGCTCCCCTACCCCGGCACCGCGTCGGCACACCCGGAACCGGCAGCTGCACTGGCAACGGAAAGCCCGGGCCAACCTAGACCCGCGGGCGATGCGGAAGCCACCAGCGGGCCTGCCCTGCCCCTGTCTCTGCAGGCGCATTCGGGGATCGGGCAGGCCGAGCCGAACCGGAAGACCCCGCAGCACACTGTGGAGCTGATAGAGGCACCCGCCAAAACATCCGCCGCCCGCGCCTTGCTTGCAGTTGAGACCGCCATCCGGGGAGTGAAGTGACATGATGTCGATATCCACCGTCTCGGCCGGGGCAGCGGCCAGCGGCTATTACAAACAGGAAGGCTATTACAAAGCGGGAACCGAGGAAGGCAAAAAGGCAGCCGCCTGGTTCGGCAAGGCTGCGGAAGAGAACGGGTTGACCGGCTATGCCGATGACAAGCAGTTTGCACAGCTGCTTGATGGCCAGGCTCCTGACGGAAAGCTGATGGGCCGCTATGTGGAGGGCGAACGGCAGCACCGGCCCGGGCTCGACCTCACCTTTTCCGCGTCCAAGTCAGTTTCAGTGGCAGCCCTGGTGATCGGCGACACGCGCATCTTAGACGCCCATGATGCCGCGGTGCGCGCGGCAATGACTGTGGTGGAAGAGCGATTCATTAAAACGCGCTTCCAGCAGGATGGAGAAATCGTCACAAAGAACGGGGAAGGCATCATTGCCGGAATTTACCGGCACGATACGTCCCGTGCGCTGGATCCGAATTTGCACAGCCATGCCGTCATTGCAAACATGGTAAAAAACGAGAACGGCGGATTTTCGGCACTCCGGAATGACGCCGTCTACAAGAACCGAAAGATCATTACAGAGATCTACCGCTCCGATTTCGAGAACCGGATGGCTGATCTTGGTATTTCTACGGAGCGCGGGAAATACGGCGAAGTGAATATTTCCGGAATTCCGCAGGAAGTGACCGAAGCTTTCTCCAAACGGCGCCAGGAAATATTGCAGGCCCTTGAACAGAAAGGTGTTGAATATACGGCCGATAACGCCAGCAAGGCGGCCCTTGCCACACGCGCAGCCAAACACAAGGAAGTCGACCGAGACGCGCTGCGGGAAACCTGGCGCGCGGATGCGCTGGCTGCCGGGCTCAGCCGGGACCAGCTGGACCTCGGCCGGATGGGGCACGCTGCCCCTCAGCCTGTGGTGCCGATTGTTCAGCAGCGCCCGATCGCCCCCATTGCGGAACCTGGCCAGCCGGCCGGCATGTTTGAAAGGGCCAAGGCCATGCTGACCAGCGCCGCTGCTGTGACGCGCGTGCAGACGGACCCCGGGCAGGCTGTAAACCGAGCCATCGCGCATATCAGCGAACGGGAATCCGCTTACAGCCGGGCCGACCTCACCGTGGCCGCCATGCGCTTTGCCTCCGGCTCGGACTTCAAGGCGGTGGACGCGGAAATCAACCGGCAGATCAAGGCTGGACGGCTCTTCGAAAGCGGCGGGGACGGGCAGATCCTGACCGACAAGGCTTCGGTGGACCTGGAACGCTCCATCCTGGCCACATGGCGGCAGGCAGAGAAAACCGGCGGTCTGGAGCTGAACGGGTACAGCGGGCACAGCGGTGAAAGCACCCTGCTGACAAAGCTTGCCGCTGCGGCCAGTCTCACCGGCGGGCAGCGTGCGGCAATACAAACGTCCCTGACCGGCGAAGGCCGCTATGTCGGGGTGCAGGGCTTCGCGGGCACCGGCAAAACCTTCATGCTGGAACGAATGGCCCATTACGCCGCCCAGAGCGGCTATGAGGTGAAGGGCATGGCCCCGAGCCACCAGGCGGTGCAGGAGCTGGCCAGCGTTCTCGGCAGCGCGGAAACGCTCGCCAAGGTCACTACCGCAGAACGCCACCATCCGCAGGAGGCGGACAACAGCAGGACCATCCTTGTGGTCGATGAAGCCTCAATGGTGTCGGCCCAGGACATGCGCAGCTTCATGGAGTACGCGGAGCGCACCGGCGCGCGCCGCGTCGTCTTCGTAGGCGACACCCGGCAGCTCGACGCGGTTGCGGCAGGTCAGCCGTTCGCGCAGTTGCAGAAAGCCGGGATGCGGACCGCGGTTATGGATGAGATCCGCCGTCAGCGCGACGAGGATCTGAAAGCCTCCGTCTATCACGCGATCCGCGGCGAGGTGAACTCCGCCTTCAACCGGCTGGAGGACAACGTGCTGAAGGTCGATAATCCGCGCCAGGACGCAGCCGTCCGGTACCTTGCCCTGGCCCCGGCCGAACGCGAGGGCACCCGGATTCTCACCCTCACCAACGCGGCCCGCTCAGAGGTCAACGAGGCGGTGCGCACTGGCCTGCGGCAGGAGGGCAAGCTGGCAGGGGAAGAGACAAAGGTGAGCGGCCTTCTGAACCGCCAGCTGACCGAAACAGAACTGGCCGACGCCCGCAGCTATGCCCGCGGCGATTTGATCATGTCCGTGGCCACCAGCAAGGAATACGGCCTCCGGAAGAACAACCTCTACGTGGTCCGCGAGGCCGATCACCAGCGCAATAGGTTGACCGTCGAGCATGAGGAAACCGGCACCCGGTCAACCCTTCCCCTTGATGCCAGGTTCAATCAGCGGGAGCTTGGAAAGGCGCTTGTGGCCTACGAGCGGGAAGAGCGCAGAATGGCCGCGGGGGACCAGGTGCGGTTCCGGATCACAGACCCGGAAAGCGGCATCAAGAACGGTCTCCGGGCTGAAATCAAATCAACCTTCGGCGGCGTCATTGAAGCAGAAACACCGGACGGCACCCGCGTCACCGTACCGGGCAACAGTCTCGCCGCCCGCGGGCTGGAGCATGACTACGCCGCCACCGCGCACGCGGTGCAGGGCGAGTCCGTGGACCGGGTGATCGTGGCCATGCGCTCCACCGAACGGCTGGCGACGCGGAAGAGTTTTTACGTGGAGATCAGCCGGGCGCGCGATGAGGCAATACTGCTGACCGAGGATCCCGAGCGCCTGTCCAGGACCATCGAGCGGGAAACCGGCCTCCGCCAGACCGCGCTTGATACCTGGATGGATGGGCGTCTCGCGGGTGCCCGTGAGCGGCAGCCCGAGGAGGAGAAGATCAGGGAACAGTCTCAGGAAAAACCAGCGGCGGCGAAGGAGAAACAGGCCAGGGAGAAAGACGCGCAGACCCCCACCCTGCCCGGCCTCTTCGATGAGAAGATGAAAGAATTTGAAAAGCAGGCCGAATTGATCCTGCAACGCCAGAAGGAGATTGAACGATGAGAGAGGCATCGCAGAAAGTCAGGATTGTCCTCGGACCGGTGGCCCGGCAGCTGATTGATGGCCAGGACGGGAACCGTCCCAAGGCGCTGGACGACGCCATTACCGGCCTGCTGGAGCAGCTGGAGAACACGCAGGCCAATGCCGGTGGCAACGCCCCTTTGGCGGCGCGGCTCGCCTCTTTGGAGACGGCCGTTGCGCGCCAGACGGAGGCTCTTCAGAGCCTCACCCATGCCGCCACCCTGGAGATGAAAATGATCCGCGTGCTGATCGCCTCACTGATGAGCGAGAGCAACGAGGAGCATCAAACGATCCTTGCACTGGCGAATTCGGCCGTGGAAGAAGCCCATGCAAAATCCCGGATGCTCGGGGATGCCGAGCTGGAAAGGTTGCGGGAAATCGAGGCCTCTGTTCAGACGGCGATCCTGCGGGAAATGGAG
This sequence comes from Leisingera coralii, assembly GCF_049056525.1. Taxonomy (NCBI): domain Bacteria; kingdom Pseudomonadati; phylum Pseudomonadota; class Alphaproteobacteria; order Rhodobacterales; family Roseobacteraceae; genus Leisingera; species Leisingera coralii. Next base: position 33,349 of record NZ_JBHUPT010000084.1, read on the forward strand.
CGCGGCGGCCAGGAGCACGAGTTGGAAACAGAAGCGGAGATCGAGCGGTGAGCACCTCCCTAAAACAGCCGGAATGCGGCCTGCCATTCTGTGCCATCCCGTGCCATTCGCGTGGCACGGCCGTGCCATCACCTATGGCATGGCCCTTCCGGCCCTTAAAAATAAGGCTCCACAAGGGTCTAGCAATGCCAGATTGCCGGAATGCCAATTTTGGCCATTAAATCAGCGCCTTACGCTGATTGCAGCTTTGCTGCGTTATGTGTGGACCTTCCATGAGGCCCAAAGGGCCGAATTGGGCGTTGCTGGCCCGATCCCTTCGAGAGGGCTGAGCCAAGAGCCCGACTGTGGAGCGGTGCTTAGCGCCTCAATTTCCCGCTGGGGCGGGAGGGTGAGAACTGCCCCTCCGGCCTTTCTGATCGCGATCCTGGCTCCTGTGACGGCCTCTGCTGACGGGTGGTCCAGCTCAATCAGCTTTAGCCTGAAAGAGACCGCCGAGATCCGGGAAAACCTCGCTTCCGCTCCCGCCTCTTCCCGCAGCAGCTGGGACTTCGCCGCACGGGAAAGCGAGTGGGTTGCCCTCAATGCCTTTGAGCTCTCGCGGCCGGGAAAGCAGCCCCCTGCCCCGGCCTCCTTCCGGTTGCCTTCCGGCTCCAGTGTCAAAAAGCTGTTTGCCCTCATCGCCTTTGCTGAAGCTCCCAGCGGCCGCTATGACGCAATCCACCACGGCGCCAAGGTGAGGCCAGGCAAGAAACCCTCGCAAATGACCCTTGCGGAAATCTACACCTGGATCGACCGCACGCCGGGCGAGCCCCATGCCATCGGAAACTTCCAGATCATACCTTCAACCTTGCTTAATCTGCAGAAGCGTCTCGGCTTGCCTGACGGAGCCCGCTTCAGCCGTGCGACACAGAACCGGATGGCAGCTCTCCTGATCTCTGACGCAGGGTATCAGAAGTTTGCGTCTGGCAGGATTTCACGTTCCGCCTTCATGGACAACCTGGCGCGCATCTGGGCTGGCCTGCCGCTGGCGTCCGGAAAGTCTGCTTATCATGGATATGCCGGGAACCGCGCGACCATCACGCGGGCTTTCTACGGCAAGCAGATGGAAAGGATCTTTGGCTCCGGAACAGCGCGGATCACTGCAGCTTCTCCGGTGGCCCAAGCAAAACCAATGAATGCAGTCTGGACACGGCTGGGGCAATGATCCGGATCATCACCAAAACACCCCTGATTACCGCACTGGCATTACAGGAGCGGGGTTCAACTCTTCCAGTTTTGTGCGGGGTTGAGACACGCAAATGGGAAGCCTTCAAAACGCAAAAGGCAGCATTCCGAGCTTCTGAAAGATGGCGCTAAATGCGACATGCAGGCGGCCGGTTAAGTGCCTTGGCCGCCCTGTTGATGAACAATTTGAGTGGCAGTATCTGAACTTGTTAGCCACGTCTCCAGACTGAGAACTGGTCAAGGCTTCGGAAAAACCCGCCCGATCTTACGCCGCACAAAAAAAGGAAATACACGGCCGCGAAAAGCCCTGACCAGACTCCGAAGATCGAGGCCCAGGATAGGGTCAGAAAAAAGAGTGCGCCATGTACAGTCAAATGCCCCTCCAAACCTCGGGATGCCCTGGACACATGCCGGGGCGGCTCTGACTATAACAGGCTAGAGGTTAACAAATCCGGCCGGGGCTGCAGCCGCCTGCGTTCCTCCCGGTTGAGGCTCTGGAACCGGGAACTTCTGTTTCCAGTTGCCCGCATTTCGGCGCAGATATCAAAGCAGCGGAGATACTCCCCGCCCTACCGCGCTTTGGCGATGATGCCATCTTTGCCAACAGCTGCGATGCTATCGGAAGTGCGGCGTGTCAGGTCCACCCCGTCGGCGGAGATGCTGGCTTCCGCGAACTCTGTCTTCTTCAGTACAGATCCGTCTGCCTCCACCCAGGTGGTCTCGCTGCTGCTTTCGCGGGTGATGGAACCATCATGGCTGATCCGGATCGAAATGCCCGCCACCGCAACCGATACTGAATCTTCCGTCACAAGAACCCCGTTCCAGGCATCCGGGAAATCGCGGCGCAGGACAATCTTGTCCTGGCGCAGCTTGATTTGCACGTCCTGGTCCGTGTCCCCTGCTGCGCTTCTGACCACAACAAAGGCTTCCTGTTCGCTTGGATCATTGTGAATACTCGCACTGGCATTCTTCGGCGGCCACACCTTCGGGGCTGCGCGCCGCGCGCCTTTCTGGTCCCGGTGGAAACCGATATACAGCTGGGCAGAGCGCCAGGTCTGGCGCAAGGAATTCACAAGTTCAGACATTGGGCTTAATCCTCAACAGAATGTGCGCGCACCGGACCAAGTCGGGTCCTCCTAGCGCAACTAATTTTGCTCAAATTCATTGCTGCAGGCGTGGGGACTGGCCTCGGCCAGTCGGCAGCCCAAAAGTTCATAGGGTATTAGCAGCACGGTTAGGACAGGCCCTTACTCCATGCAAGACAAGGTTCGGCTTACGCCTGGATGGCACCGTGATGACGCGCCTCCCGTGCGTAATCCACAAGCGGCTTCGACGGTACCCAGTAAAGGTCGCGTTCGATCCTCAAGCCAAAGGGACCGCGGACTGCCATCAGTTCCGGGATGTACACGCTGCCCAGCTCAGGGCAACCCATACCCAGGTCACATAGACCAAAGGCGATATTTTTGTCTTCAGGATCAATTTCGCTGATTAACCAGGTTGCGGAGCCCCAGGGCGTGAATAGCTTCACCACCGGCTGACGCGACATGTCTTCCACAACCTCCCCTGCCCTCTCCCGTGCCGCAATTGCCCCGTTCTGCAGCAGTTTCTCAAATTGGCCTTTCGTAAACAGGTTCATACCAAACGTCTCCTTTGTGTCATGGCCATCGGGAGGCCCCCTTTGGCTCTGGTTTTGAGCAGAGCCCTGCAAGGGCGCCGTCTCTAAAACCTGACCCGCTGGCGAAGCGTGGGGGGTAGCAACTGCAACCGGAAACCGATGGGAGTGGTGCGGCCCGCAGGCGCAGCCGAGGACACGGTCCCGGCGGTTTCCGGTTGCGGGCGCGTGGGGGCAAAGCCCCCTAGCAATCCGTCGCAGCGGCGTTCGGCTTGCCCGAACCCCAAGACAAACAAGGAAAGCAGGTTTCTCAAAAGTCGGGCAAACTGGTCCTTCCGTTTTCTTGCAGCAACTTGGCGCCTTGCCAGCGTGATCACCGCAAAGCTTGATAGTCAGCAATTTCTATACTATTTTCTGACAAGGAGATACGCCATGATCATGTCCAAGATAAAACAGCGCATCATCGGGAAAGGCCGCGGGTCAATTTTCACGCCGACGGATTTTCTGGATATCGGATCCCGCGCGAGCGTGGACCAGGCTTTGTCGCGGCTGGCCGGCCAAGGTGTAATCCGCCGCCTGACCCGGGGACTCTACGACTACCCCAAGAAAAGCCAGCGCTTCGGTTTGCTGTCGCCATCTGCTGATGACATTGCAAAGGCAATCGCACGCAAGGACAATCAGATCCTTCAGCCCTCCCCTGCCATGGCCGCCAACCAGCTGGGCCTTTCCACGCAGGTGCCGTCCAAGCCGACTTATCTGACCGATGGCCCAACACGCACCAAGACAATCGGGCGGCAAGTGATCCAGTTTCGGAACGCTTGCTCCAAAACCCTTGTTGGAGCGGGCCAGAAGACCGGCGCGGTATTCCAGGCACTGCGCTATGTCGGGAAAGACCGGATCGATAACCACGTAATCGATAAACTGGCTCAGACGCTGAATAACCGTGACCGGGCCCTGCTCTCCAAACAAAGCAAGCACGTACCCGCCTGGATGCACCCTATCGTTCAGCAGATCGTCACGCAGGCCTGAGAATATGGAGAAGTTTGCCAACGAAACACCTGAAAACCGGGACGAAGCCTTTCAGGAAACCGCCGCGCAGCTTGGATTGTCCAAGGCGATTGTCGAGAAGGATTTCTGGGTCTGCTGGTCTCTCAAACAGTTGTTCGCCCTGCCCACCTTTGGAGATCATATGATCTTCAAAGGCGGAACATCCCTTTCCAAAGCTTATGACGTAATCCACCGCTTTTCCGAAGATGTGGATCTGTCCCTCGACCGGACAAAGTTTGGCTTTGACGGCGATCGGGATCCTGAAAACACTGACCTATCCGGCAAAAAACAAAAACAGCTTCTCCAGGAACTGCAGGATGCGGCCGGAAAAATAGTCACCGGGCATCTTCTTGATGAAATCAAAACTGCATTTGATGCTGGTTTGGAGCAGGAGTTTTCACTGCAGGTTGACCGCAGTGATGCGCAAACACTGCTCTTCAGTTACCCATCAATCGCAGCATCGTCAGATAGTTACGTTAAACCTGCGGTTCGCTTTGAATTTGGTGCACGGGGTGTCCACCTGCCTGCCGAAGACCGGAAGATTTCCCCATACCTGCACCAGGCCTTTCCGGATCTGCTGGACACTGGCGAGATCGAAGTGAAGGTTTTAGGTGTCGAGCGCACCTTCTGGGAAAAGGCAACAATCCTGCACATGCTCTACCATCAGGATACCGCCAAGCCACTCGCTGACCGCATGTCTCGCCATTACTATGATATGGCTCAGCTTATCGGCCATGAGGCCAGGTCCCGGGCGCTCAGCAGCCTCGATCTCCTGGATCAAGTTGCGCATCACAAGTCGGTCTTCTTCAAGGCAGCCTGGGCCAATTATCAAGATGCAAAACCGGGCACGCTGCGATTGATGCCAAATAAAGAACTCACAACCGCATTGCGCAAGGACTACGCTGGAATGCAGGAAATGATCATCGGACAAGCCCCTGACTTCGATGAAATCCTGCACGCACTTGAAGGCTTCGAGGCTGAAATCAATAGCTGAGTACAACGACTAAATTCTGATTGAATTAGTATCCAGGTTAAAAGCCTGCCACTTGTCACAAATAACATTATCTGCTTTGACAACGTCAAACCGAATACACAGGTGAGACATGACGATAGATCTGAACGGACTGAATGCGGCTGAGCTCAATGCCCTGGCCAAAGAAATCGAAGCCCGCAAAGTTGAAGTGGAAAAAGAAGCGAAGCAAAACGCCTATTCTGAAATGCTGGCCATCGCCGACAAACACGGTGTGCCCTTCGAAGAGGTGATTGCGCTTCATGGCGCTAAGGGCCGAAAGTCCGGCGCAAAGGCACCGGCCAAATACGCCAATCCAGAAGACGCATCCCAGACATGGAGCGGCCGCGGGCGCAAACCGGCGTGGGTTCACGAAGCATTGAAAGCTGGCAAGTCCATTGAGGATCTTGAGATCTGAAGGCTCAGAGCCTTGGCTGCGCAATCCGACGCGACAATAAACTGCCTCAAGAAAGATAGCGCACCGGTGGCGTTCAGCCGCCGTGCAACGTCTTGGCTACTCCCTGCGCTGACAAAAAGTCAGACACTAGGCCTAGCCCCTTTTTCAGGACTTCCGGCCCATTGGCCTACCCTGAACGCCAATAGGAGCGCGGTTAAGGTATCGCTCACACAGGGCGACTGCGGGAACTCGGTGCTTGCGAGGCGCACCCTCAAGCTTCAAAGAACTCTAGATTCTCTGCCCTGGCCGGCTTGCCGACGAGACTACAGCCGTGCACGAGAAGCCCTAAACGGCCATCCAGTATGAACATGGCATCAGGATCCTGGTGAAGACATGCGTCGGCAAGACCGGCCCATAGCCTGCTGGTAGTGCTCTAGAAACGCCATGATCGGATGTTCCGACTGAGAGGAGCAGATGGCATCCACTACCAGCGGGCCGGTATCGAACCCGCCGGACTCCAGTCCCCGCTGCACCGAGTCCACGATCGGCCCGTCCTCGGCAAAGGTGGTGGTGCGGTGCTGCAGGATGATCTCCTCTTCAACCGCGTTCGGCTCAGGCTGCGGCAGCCACCAGTCAACCTCGATCTTGGTCCGGTTCACAGCCAGAGGCTTCCAGCGGTAGGTATTCACGATGCCGCCCGGGTAGACCTGCAGCGCCAGCAGCGGGAAAAACCACCAAGTCAGGAATTTATCAGTCTTCGCCTCCGGATCGGCCACATAGGAATAGCTCTTCTTCCCGTCGGGCCTCGCGGGCGAAACATGCTGGATGCCGTAATCATAGCCGCGGGTGCGGTATTGGTCCGGATCCACCACCCCGGTGGTCAGCGTCTTATGCACCACAGCGCAGTGGTAGCACTCGTTGAAATTCTCGGCGACCACCTTCCAGTTGGCCGCGGCCAGCCGTTCAGTCCGTGCCGCGCGATGGTAGCTCTCCAGGTTCGGCGCATAGTCCTGGATCTCGGGAATGGCCTCAGCCGCCAGTTCAGCAAAGGGCATGGCGTCTGCATCCAAGTTGACCAGCACCAGGCCGAAAAAAACCTCGACCCGCACTTGGCGCAGGTGGTGCCGCGACTTGTCGAAACCGGGGAAGTTCGCGGCATTGGGAGCCGCGCGCAGCTGCCCCGCGGTGTCATAGGTCCAGGCGTGGTACGGGCAGGTCATCTTCTTCGCACAGCCCTTGCCCTCCAGCAGCTCATGACCGCGGTGGATGCAGACATTATAGAAGGCTCGGATCTCCCCGTCCTGGCCGCGCATCACGATAACCGAGGTGCCGGAAACATTCTCCACCACGTAATCGCCAGCATTGGGAATGTCATTGGCATGGCCGATCAGCTGCCAGCAACGGCGGAAGATCTTCACCTTCTCCTCCGCAAAGAGCGCTTCCTCCGTATAGCTGCGGGCCGGCAGGGTGGTGTAAACACCTCCGGCAAAGCTCATTTCCCCCATCTCTCCTCCTCCGGGCAAAACTGGCTATCCCGCAGAGTGCCGCCCTGCAGGCAGCGCTGCGCCTCCATTCCCGCCCAAGGGGTCGGAAACAGGCGGCCTGATTACGGCAGGCACGGCGGTTTCAGACCTTGATATCAACAGCTTGTGAAAGGTGATGACGCATTTGCGAGCCGTGACAGATTTTTGCGCCGGAAACACGGGGCTATCCCGTTTCAGAAGGGACATACCGTCGCTGAGATTTGAACAAAGGACCTGACCATGAAGACGCAAATCCTCATCACAGCCATGATCGCCGCCGTTGCCCTGCCTGCTTACGCCGGCGGAAGCCGCCTCAAGGCGATGGACCTGAACGGCGACGGCAAGGTGACCGTCTCCGAGGCAGTGGAGGCCCGGGTGGCCAAGTTCGACGGTGCCGACACCAACGGCAACGGCAGCCTGGACAAGGGTGAGCACACAGCGATGCTGGAGGCACTGAATAGCCAGCGCAAACGCGGCGGCGGTGCCAAGCGCACAGGCAATGCCGATCCCTTCACCATGACTGACGCCGACGGCAACGGCAGCATGGACAAGGGTGAGCACACAGCGATGCTGGAGGCACTGAATAGCCAGCGCAAACGCGGCGGCGGTGCCAAGCGCACAGGCAATGCCGATCCCTTCACCATGACTGACGCCGACGGCAACGGCAGCATCTCCAAGGCGGAATTCCGGTTTGTCGCCGAGCAGTTCTTCGCCCGCGTAGACGCGGACGGCAATGGCGAGCTGACCCGCAGCGACTTCCGTGCCCTGCGCAGCCAGAAGAGCGGCTGACCTGCAATACCGGGCGGCGCCCGCGGCTGGGTTTGGAGGAGCCCTTACGCCGCGCGATGCGCGCCTCCGCGGGGGCCAGGCAGGCCGCGCCTGCCTGGCCCAACGGGGCTCTACTGAATTTCGATCAGGAACCTTAACACCCAAGCCGACCTTTGCGACTCTGCAAATAACGTCAACAGGGCCCGGAGCCGACCTCGGATGCATCACAGGATCGGCGCCATGTTGGCAACAAGAACGGCCCAGAGCGGTCACTCGCCACAGTAACCGGGCGCTGCGGTGCGGCCCGTCA